>JANPCY010000313.1:0-3775 GCA_031431175.1 Steroidobacteraceae bacterium
CGGCAGCACCTCGCGCACCGTGAAGAAATTACCCAGCGACTTCGACATCTTTTCGTCGTTGACGCGCACAAAGCCGTTGTGCATCCAGACATGGACGAATGGCGTGCCGCAGGCCGCGCAGGTCTGCGCCAGTTCATTCTCGTGATGCGGGAATTTCAGGTCCATGCCGCCGCCATGGATGTCGAAATGCCCGCCGAGGAGCGCCACCGCCATCGCCGAGCATTCGATGTGCCAGCCGGGGCGCCCGGCGCCCCAGGGCGATTCCCAGGACGGCTCACCGGGTTTGGCGCGCTTCCACAGCACAAAATCGAGCGGATCGCGCTTTTTCTCGTCCACCTCGACGCGCGCGCCGGCACGCAGGTCCGCGAGCTTCCTGCCCGATAGTTGTCCATAGGCCTCGAAACTCGAGACGGAAAAGAGCACGTCGCCGCTCTCGCCAACATAAGCGTTGCCCTTCGCAACCAGCGTCGAGATCATCGCGACGATTTCGGGGATGAATCGGGTTGCGCGCGGCTCATGATCGGCGGCGAGGATCCCGAGTGCGGCGAAATCCTCGTTCATCGCCACGATGTGGCGTGCCGTCAGGGCCTCGACTGTTTCGCCCTGTTCACGCGCACGCTGGATGATCTTGTCATCGATGTCGGTGATGTTTCGGACGTAGTTGACCTGGTAGCCGCTCGCCTGCAGCCAGCGGCGCACGATGTCGAATGCGATCTGCGAGCGCGCATGCCCGACGTGGATGTGGTCGTAGACGGTCATTCCGCAGACGTACATACCGACCCGTCCTGCGACGAGTTCGCGGAATGGCTCCTTGCGCCCCGTCAGCGTGTTGTAGATCGAGAGCATCGAGACCGCCTCAGTGGGCCCGTGCTGCGCCGGTGAGGCGTGCCCGCACCAAGGCCGGTGGAATCGCCGGCAGCAGGGCCGCGAGTTCGGGCCCGTCGCGCCGGCCGGTCAGGGCGATGCGCAGCGGCATGAAGAGCGCCGCACCTTTGCGCCCGGTCCGCTGCTTCAGTTCCCGTCCGAGCGCACCAAAATCAGCGCCTGCTTCACGGTAGGCTGCGAGCGCCGCCTCGAAGAAGGCGGGTCCTGCCTCTGCGAGTACGGTGCTGTCCTCCGCAGTGAGCGGCGCCAGTTCACCACGCAGTACCGAGAGCCAGTCCACGGCATCGGCCGGAAACACCAGATTGCCCCGCAGCAGCCCCGCGAGCTCCAGGCGCTCCTGGGCCGACCAGTCAGCCGGCAGTTCTGCGTCGAGCCAATGCACCGCCTGTTCGGGTGTCAGCCGCCTGACGGCCTCACGCTGCCAGTGATCGAGTTGGGCGGCATCGAAATGCGCCGGCGCGCACCCCAACCGATCGAGACTGAAGCTGCGCGCGAAGTCGGCGGGTTCCACCCACTGGTCCGGCGCCCCCGTGTGTCCCAGCCGCAGCAGGTAATTGCCGACGGCGGCCGCGAGATAACCGCGAGCGCGCAATTCGCCCACGGTGGTGCTGCCGCGGCGCTTGGACAAGGGCGCGCCGCTCGCGTCCACCAGCAATGGCAGGTGACCATAGCGCGGCGCTGGCAGTCCGAGCGCCTCCAGCAGCAGCAACTGGCGCGGCGTGTTGCTCAGGTGATCGTCGCCACGCAGTACCTGCGTCACGCCCATCAGGGAATCGTCGACAGCGTTGCAGAAAAAGAACATCGGCCCGCCGTCAGCGCGTCGCAGCACGAAATCCCCGAGCGTGGCGGCGGCGATGAGCTGTGGTCCGCGCACCAGGTCTTCGAACTCGATGACCCGCGAGTCCGGCACCCGGAATCTCAAGGCCGGCTGGCGTCCTTCGGCGACCCGCGCGGCACGCGCGGCCGTATCGAGTTCGCGGCAGGTACCGGGATACCTCGGCGGCTGGCCCGCGGCCAACTGGGCACGGCGCGCGACGTCAAGTTCCACTGGCGTGCAATAGCAGGGGTAGGCGTGGCCTTCACGCTCGATCCTCTCGTAGAGCCCGTCATAGATGGGACCGCGTTCGGACTGCCGGTAGGGGCCACGGCCGTCTTCGCGATCCGGCCCGGCGTCCCAGGACAGCCCCAGCCAGCTGAGATCGGCTAGCTGCGAGGCAATGAATTCGGGCCCGCCACGCCCGCGGTCGCTGTCCTCGACGCGCAGGATGAAACGCCCGCCGGAAGCTCGGCCCAGCAGGAAACTGAACAGCGCCGTGCGGGCATTACCCAGATGCAATGCGCCGGTCGGGCTGGGTGCGAATCGCGTGACAGTCTTCGGGTCCATCGGCGGCACAGTCTACGGGATCGGACCCGGCGTCTCACGCGCCGGGGTACGCTAATATCCCCGCGAGGAATCAATCCATGCTGAAACGCGCCGCCATCCTGTTGATCGCCCTGATGCCCACTGTCTCGGGCGCCCAGGCAACGAGTTCACTCGCGCCTCGCGTCAGGTTCGAGACCTCGCAGGGCGCCTTCGTGCTGGAACTGGACACGGTGCGCGCACCGCTGTCCGCCGAGAACTTCCTGCGCTACGTGCGCGACGGCTATTACGACGGCACAGTGTTCCACAGGGTTATTCCGAACTTCGTCGTGCAGGGTGGTGGTTACGACCCCGCCCTGTCGGAGCGCAAGGCAAATGCGCCGATACCCAACGAAAGCGGCAATGGCCTGTCGAACCGCCGCGGCTCGGTCGGCCTGGCGCGCGAGGAGAGCCCGCATTCCGGCTCGTCGCAGTTCTACATCAACCTGTTGGACAACACCGCACTCGATCCCCTGCCCAGCCGCTGGGGCTACGCGGTTTTCGGCAAGGTCGTCGAGGGGATGGACGTCGTCGATCGCATCGCCCACCTGCCGACCGAAAAAGTCGCCAATTTCGGCGAGGACGTTCCTGTCGAGCGGCCGGTCATCCAGCGCGCCTTTGTGGTCGAATCCGGGCTCGTGGCTGCACCCGCAGCCGAACCACCGCCGCCGGAGGCGGATAAACCTGAGTGAGCACGTGGTTTGCTTCGGATTTGCATCTGGATCCCGCCACACCGGAAATCGCTGAACGCTTTCTCCGTTTTCTTGAGGGACCTGTTCGGGGCGCATCGTCCCTCTATCTGCTCGGCGACGTATTCGAGGCCTGGCTCGGCGACGACGACCCGGAGCCTGCCCATCGCGACGTGGTTGCGGCGCTGGCCGCCGTCACCGCCCGCGGCACCCTGCTCTACCTGATGCACGGCAATCGCGATTTCCTGCTCGGTGAGAAATTCTGCGCCGAAACCGGGGCCACGCTCCTCGACGATCCCGTGATCGCGACGGTCGGCTCAGACCGTGTGCTGTTGAGCCATGGCGACGGACTGTGCGTGGACGACGGCGCCTACCAGCGACTGCGCGCGCTGGTACGCGATCCGGATGTTCGGCGCGGCTTCGCGGCATTGCCGCTTGCGAACCGCAGAAGGCTCGCGACCGAGGCCCGGGCTGGCAGTCGCGAGCACCTGGCTGGCGCGGGCGAATACATCACAGATGTGAATCAGGCCGCCGTCGAGACGCTCATGCGCGAGGCCGGCGTGCGCACGATGATTCACGGCCATACCCACCGGCCGGCGACGCATCGATTCGAGGTCGATGGCGGCCAATTCACGCGCATCGTGCTGGGCGCCTGGCATGCGACCGCGAGCGTGCTGCACTGGGACTCCGCAGGTTTCAGACTGCTGCCCTGCCCCGTGTGAAGGGAGCCTGCACCAAGGGCAGCTTCTAGCGCCCCGCCGATTCGCGCTCGAGCTCGT
Organism: Steroidobacteraceae bacterium; assembly: GCA_031431175.1. Classification (GTDB taxonomy): domain Bacteria; phylum Pseudomonadota; class Gammaproteobacteria; order Steroidobacterales; family Steroidobacteraceae; genus SCUD01. Next base: position 3,753 of record JANPCY010000313.1, read on the forward strand.
CCCTCTCGAACTCCTTCGCCACG
>JANPCY010000314.1:0-4261 GCA_031431175.1 Steroidobacteraceae bacterium
CTGGAAGAGTCCCACCAGCGCGAGCGCGCGAATCTCCGGATCGAGAGCTGTGTCCGGCCGGTCGAGCATCAGCGTGAGGCAGGCGTCGAGCTCGAAGTACCAGCGCACGGTACCGAATGACAGCGACTGGATCGCAGGGCGCCGGGCGCGCGCAGGCAGCGCATCGGCGAGCGCAGACTCGAGCCGGCGCCCCTGCCCGGCAACCGCAGCGACGACACGGGCCGCGGCGGCGCGGATTTCCGCTGCGGCCCCCGCGCTCAGACCAGCACCAGGCCGACGTAGCCGCGCGTGTTTGCGAAATCCGCCGCGGTCACTGCACGGCGACCTGGCAACTGCAGGCGCTCGATCGCTAGCGCATCCTCAGCGGTCATCACGACTACGCCCGCCGGCCCCGCGGCGAGGATCGTGCCCGGCCGCGGACCCGGAGGCGCCGCGACGACACGCGCCTGCCAGATTCGCAGTTGCAGGCCCTCGAGCCGTGTCTCGGCGACCGGCCAGGGAATCTGCGCGCGGACCCGGCGCTCGATCACTTCCGCCCGCTCCTGCCAGGAAATGCGCGCTTCCGATTTCTGGAGCTTGTGTGCATAGGTCGCGAGCGCAGGATCCTGCGGCTCGAAGGACGCACGGCCCTCGGCGAGCGCATCGAGCGCGGTGACCATCATTCCGGCGCCCTGCGCCGCAAGGCGCGCCTCGAGCTCGCCCGCAGTTTCCCCGCGTGCAATGGCGAGTTCCTGGCGCAGCATGACCGGCCCGGTGTCGAGCCCCGTTTCCATGCGCATGATGCAGACACCTGTCGCCTGATCGCCCGCCTCGATGGCGCGCGCAACCGGCGCCGCGCCACGCCAGCGCGGCAACATCGAAGCGTGGATGTTCAGGCCGCCGAGGCGTGGGAAGTCGAGCATCGCCGGCGGCAACAAGAGCCCATAGGCAACGACCACAATGATATCCGGCGAATAACCGGAAAGCCGGGCCGGCGCCTCGGGATCATGTAGCGTTTCCGGCTGCTCGACGGGCAAGCCCAGGGAAAGCGCGCGTATCTTGACGGGACTTGCGGCAAGCTCGCGGCCGCGCCCGGCAGGCCGGTCCGGCTGCGTGTAGACGACGACCAACCGGTGGTGCGCCACGGCAATTGCATCGAGCGCCGGTACGGCGAATGAAGGGGTTCCGGCGAACGCGACCGCCAGGCTTCTGTGCACGGCGGCCAACCAGTCAGATTGCCGGTGCGCGAACGGGTGCCGGAGTCCGGCCTTCCGCGCGCAGGCGGCGGTCTTTTTCCAGCTTTTTGCGGACGCGCTGGCGCTTCATCTCCGACAGATAGTCCACGAATAGCTTGCCGTCGAGATGATCAATTTCGTGCTGGATGCAGATCGCGAGCAGGCCGTCGAGTTCGACTTCGAATGGCTTGCCATTGCGACCGAGCGCGCGCACGCGCACGCTCTCCGCGCGCTCTATTTCGTCGTAATAGCCGGGCACCGACAGGCAGCCTTCCTGCGAGGTCGTCGTTCCGCCCTTGCCGAGGATCTCCGGATTGATGAAGACGCGTGGATCATTGCGCTCCTCGGAGACGTCGGTGACCAGGACCCGTCGGTGCACATCGACCTGCGTCGCTGCCAGACCGATGCCATTGGCGGAATACATGGTCTCCAGCATGCCATCGATCAGTTCACCCAATGCGGCGTCCACTGCGTCCACCGGGACCGCCCGGGTACGCAATCGGGGGTCCGGATACTCCAGGATTGTGAGGCGCGTCATGTGGGCGGGGCCGTGGGTGCGTGTAACTGACCGGGGAATGCTGTTAAAGTTCGTCGAAGCATAGACTTATGCGCGTTTGGTAGCCCGGAAGTATACGATCGTTCGGGCCGCCCCGGCAGTGAGGGAGCTACACGCATGGCATCGCCTGGTAATTCTTCATCCCGCAGCCACGTCATCAGCTTGGCCAGTGCCGCGCTCATGGCGCTCGCGTTATCCGTTGCCTTCCCGGCTGGTGTCGCCATCGGCCAGCAACAGGGCATCGACCGCGGCGTCATCCCGGTCGCGCCTGACGCGCCCGAGCGCTACACGGTCCAGATAGGCGACACACTGTGGGATATCTCGGCCAAGTTCCTGACCGATCCCTGGTACTGGCCCGAAATCTGGCATATCAATCCGCAGGTCGCGAATCCGCACCTGATCTACCCCGGCGACGTGCTCGCGCTGACCTGGGTTGATGGACGACCGCGGCTCATGCTCGAAAGTGGCGGACCTGTGCGCCTGTCCCCGCGCGTGCGCGAGCATCCACTGTCAGAAGCGATCAATGCCATCCCGTATGACCGGATCGCTTCATTCGCGTCGCGGCCCACCGTGCTGGCCGCGGAGCAGGTCAAGGCCGCCCCCTATGTCGTGCGCGGGCGCGATAAACGCCTGATTTCAGCCGCGGGCAATGATATCTACGTTCGCCGTTTCGAGGATTCCACACTCGGCGGCCGCTACAACATCTTTCACGTCGGCGACGAATTGAAGGACCCGGACACTGGCGACGTACTGGGTTACCAGGGTATTTTCGCCGGTCAGGCCGATCTCAGGCAGGTGGGAGATCCGGCCACGCTGATGGTCGTCGATTCCGCGCGCGAGACGACTGAAGGCGATGTCCTGTTGCCGAATGTCGTTGAAATGCACATGGATTTCATTCCGCGCGCGCCGGCGACCGCGATCGACGGCACGATCCTGTCGGTCTCGGGCGGCGATCAGCACACGGTTGTGGGTACATTCGATGTCGTGGTCATCAATCGCGGCTCGAGCCAGGGTCTTGCGCCAGGACATGTGCTCGCGATCTGGGAAACGGGCGAGAAAGTCATGGACAAGAGCGACAACGCGGTCAGCCGGCAAGTGCGCCTTCCCGAGGAGCGCGTCGGCCTCGTGATAATCTTCAAGGCCTTCGACCGCCTGAGCTACGGCCTCACGATGGAATCGAGCCGCGAAATCAGGACCGGCGACACCGTCCGCAAGCCCTAGATCCGGTCCAGCTCGTGAAACGAGGCGCCGGCCCCGTGGCCGGCGCTTTGCTTTAATCTCCCGGCATGCGGGAATTCAAGACCTTTACGACCCACCTCGAGTGCAGTGCGACCGGTGCACGTTGCGCGGCCGATCACCTGCATGGGCTCTCAGGCGCCGGCAAGCCTTTGCTGGTGCGCTATGACCTCGACGCTCTGCGACGGGCGGTCAGCAAGGACGATCTTGCGCGGCGCGCGGAAGGCGGTTTCTGGCGCTACCGCGAGTTCCTGCCGGTGCGCCAGAGCGCCAGTGTCGTGAGTCTCGGCGAAACGGTCACGCCGCTCATTGCGGCACCGAAGGCTGCCCGGCTACACGGTGCCCGCATGCTGTTGGTCAAGGACGAAGGCCGCCTGCCGACCGGATCGTTCAAGGCGCGCGGGCTCGCGCTCGCGGTGTCGATGGCGAAGGAGCTTGGCGTCAGGCGCATGGCCATGCCGACCAATGGCAACGCCGGCGCCGCACTCGCGGCCTATGCGACCCGCGCCGGCATCGAATCCTGGGTGTTCTGCCCGGATGACACGCCCGAGGTCAATGTGCGGGAGATCGCGTTGCAGGGCGCGCACGTTTTCCTCGTCAATGGACTGATCAACGACTGCGCGCGCCTGGTCGCCGAAGGCAACACGAAGATGGGCTGGTTCGACACGTCCACGCTCAAAGAGCCCTACCGGATCGAGGGCAAGAAGACCATGGGCATCGAGCTCGCCGAGCAACTCGACTGGCAACTGCCCGACACAATCTTTTACCCGACTGGCGGCGGCACCGGGTTGATCGGCATGTGGAAGGCCTTTGCCGAACTCGAGGCCATCGGCTTCGTCGGCTCGCGGCGTCCGCGCATGGTCGCCGTCCAGGCCGCCGGCTGCGCGCCCATCGTGAAGGCCTGGCAACAGGGCCACGAGCACGCCGAGCCCTGGAAGGACGCCCATACCCTGGCCTCCGGCATCCGCGTGCCGGCCGCGATCGGCGATTTCCTGATCCTGCGCGCCATCCGCGAAAGCGGCGGTTTCGCGATCGCAGTGAATGACGAGGCGATTACGGATGCGCAGGCCGAGATGGCGCGCGTCGAGGGGCTGCTGCTGTGTCCCGAGGGCGCCGCAACTTACGCCGCCTGGCGCGCGGCGCTTGCAAGCGGCGAGGTCGGGCGCGACGAGCAGGTGTTGCTTTTCAACTGCGCGACCGGCCTCAAGTACCCGATGCCGCCGGCGGGCCTGCCGATCGACTGTCACCATCCCGT
>JANPCY010000315.1:0-3674 GCA_031431175.1 Steroidobacteraceae bacterium
GTCCGGCACCAGGTCATCACCGGGCGCCAGTCCGGCGATCCGCCGCGCGGCAGCCAGCAACATCGCATCTGTGAAGCACGGCGCGCGCGCGGCCAGCACGCCCTTGAACAATCCCGGGAACCCCAGCACATTGTTGATACCCTTGCCGTCCGCGGCAAACGTGGCGCCGTGTTGCAACGCGACCAGCGGCTCGATTTCGGAATCCGGATTCGAGAGCGCCAGGATGATCTGCCCCTTCCGTACCATCGCCGGCTGGATCAGGCCGCGCACGCCGGTCGCGGCGATCACGACATCGCAGTTCGCCATGATTTCCTCGAGCGTGGACGATTTGCCGCCCATCGAGGCGAGTCGTGCCCGCGCCTGTTCGTCGATGTCGGCGCCGAACACGCGGTTGACACCTGCGCACATCAGGAGCCGTACGATCCCGATGCCCGCAGCGCCCAGGCCGATCTGGCCGATGACGCAATCGCCGAGTTCGCGGCCGGCATGCTGTGCCGCATTGATCAGCGCCGCCAGCACGACGACCGCCGTGCCATGCTGATCGTCGTGCAGCACCGGGCAGTGCAGGCGCCTGCGCAGCCCGCTCTCGATTGCGAAACATTGCGGAGCCGCGAAATCCTCCAGCTGGATGGCCCCGAAACCACTGGCTATTGCCGCAATATGGTCGATACAGCGATCCGCATCCGTTTCATCGAGCAGGATCGGCACTGCATTGATGTCCACGAGCGTTGCAAACAGCGCCGCCTTCCCTTCCATGACCGGCAATGCGGCGAGTGCACCGACATTGCCGAGACCCAGCACCGCAGTACCATTCGTGACGATCGCAACGGTATTGCCGACCGCCGTGTACTCGAAGGCCTGTTTCGGGTCCTTTTGAATGGCGAGGCAGACCCTGGCGACACCGGGCGTATACACGTCGCGAAGGATCTGTTGGGTGTTAATTGGCCTTGCCGAGACAGTCCGGATCTTGCCGCCCCGGTGCCGGTCGAATACCCGGTCGGATTTTCCGACAAAGCGCGCGATCGGCAACTCGTCGATCCGCGCATAGAGGCTGCGATCAGCCTCCTCGTCCATTTCCAGCGTGATTTCCCAGAGCGTCCGGCCCTGCTCGCGCCGCACGGCCTGCAGGTGATCGATCGTGAGGCCGGCCGCGGCGATGACCTGAAGCACGCGCGCCAGGCTGCCCGGCTGGTGGATGGTCTCGATCATCAGGATCTCGGGAATCTTCAATGTCCGCCTCCCTGCGACCGACGCGGCGTCTGCGGCATGGTAATGACCGCCGTGTTCGCACGCCATGGCCGACCCACCCCGCGGTCCTGAAGGGCCCCTGATCGGTGGTACCCTTATGTCTTGGCTGGCCCATTCGCCGGCCGGTAATGCAACCAGTTCAAGGGGAAGCCTGATGAAGTTCACTCGCAGCGCAATTACTCTGGCGGCGCTCGCCGTCGGGCTGATGGGCCTGGCCGGTTGCGCAAACCAGAAAGAGCCGGCCGAGCAGGCGCTGGCCGCCATCGAGAAGACGCTCGAGGGATCGGGTGCCCAGATTCAGAAATACCTGCCGGAACGCCATGCGGAGATCAGCGCCAGCATTGCCACGCTCCGTGAAAATCTAGCGCAGGAGAAATACGGAGATGTGGTCTCCGAGGCACCCGCGGTCGCGGATGCATTGCGCCGCGCGGTCGCTGACAGCGCCATCCGCAAAGCCCAGGTCAGGGTAGAGCTGGAATCCGATTGGGCGGAGCTGGTCAAGACAATGCCAGCCATGCTCGCGGCAGTGGACAAGAAAATCTCCGCGCAGGGAGGCAGGCCGCCAAAGGACATGGATCGCGACGCCTACAAAGCGCTGGTGGCAACCTACGACGCAGCCCGGGCGTCCTGGAGCAAGGCCGCTGAAACGATTGACGCCGCTAGTTTCGAGTCCTCGGTCATGTCCGCGCGCGAAGCGAGGACCGCGATCGCCGGCGTCATGGACACGCTCGGTGTCAAGGCTTCATGAGGAAAGACGCGTGAACATGAATATCCGGATCGCAGCGCTGGCGACGCTGGTGATTCTGGCTGCGGGCTGTTCGCAGAAGGACCCGGCAGCGGAGGCGATCGATGCTGCCGAAGGTGCGCTCGAAGCGGTCTACGAGGACGCCCAGAAATACGTGCCGGAGCGCTATGCCGAAGTGAAGGCGGAGCTCGAGGCCGCCCGCAGGGCCTTCGACGAGGAGCGCTACACGGATGCCATCGCCACGGTGAAGGATGTTCCCGCGCATGCCGAGGAACTCGCCAAGGTATCCGTCGAAGCGAAGCAGAAGCACCTCGCCGAACTCAACGCGGAATGGACGCGCCTGTCCGGCAGCCTGCCGGGCCTGGTCGCGGGTATCGAGGCCCGGCTCGGCGAACTCGGCAAGTTGCGCCAGTTGCCGAAGGGCATGGACAAGCAGCTGCTCGAGGAAGCCAATGCAGCCGCTGGCAGCGCCAAGGGCGCGTGGGACGAAGCCAGCGCGGCATTCATGGCCGGGGATTTCGACGCCGCGGTCACCAAGGCCCGCGATGTCGAAACAATGACCCAGGACCTGATGGTCCGCCTCGGCATCCAGGCAGGCTGATCCTCTGAAAGACGTGCTCGACCTCTACGACATCCGTGGCGCCCTCAGCGACGAGGAGCGCATGGTCCAGGATTCGGTCGCGCGATTCGTCGACGGCAAGGTGTTGCCGGTCATCCAGAAGCATTTCGAGGAACACAGCTTTCCGCGCGAGCTGGTGCCCGAAATTGCCGCGCTGGGCCTGCTCGGCAGTTCACTGTCGGGTTACGGCTGCGCCGACATGAATGCGGTGTCCTACGGCCTGATCTGCCAGGAACTCGAGCGTGGCGATTCCGGGATACGCAGCTTCGTGTCCGTGCAGTCGAGCCTTTGCATGTACCCGATCCACGCCTACGGCAACGATGCACAGAAGGATAAATTCCTGCCGCGCATGGCGACCGGCGAGCTGATCGGCTGCTTCGGACTGACCGAGCCGCACGGCGGTTCCGATCCCGGCAACATGAAAACGCATGCGAAGCGGCGCGGCCGGGACTGGGTGCTGAACGGCGCGAAGATGTGGATCACGAATGCGCCGATTGCGGATCTCGCGATCGTCTGGGCGAGGACTGAAGAAGGCATCCGCGGATTCATCGTCGAGAAAGGCACGCGCGGATTCGCGGCACCGGAGATCGAGCGCAAGTTCTCGCTGCGCGCCTCGTCGACCGGTGCGCTGTACCTGGAAGATGTCGTAGTGCCGGAAGCAAATATCCTGCCAGGCAGCACGATCGGGATCAAAGCCCCGTTGTCCTGCCTGACCCAGGCGCGCTATGGGATCACCTGGGGCGTCATCGGTGCGGCGCAGGCCTGCCTCGCGCAATTGCTCGACTACACGCACTCGCGGGTGCTGTTCGGCCGCCCGCTGGCCGCGAACCAGGCGATCCAGGTGCGGCTTGCCCAGATGGCGCGCGGCATTACCTGCGCACAATTGCTGTCGCTACAGCTTGGCCGGCTGAAAGATGCCGGCCGCATGCAACCGGCGCAGGTGTCACTCGCCAAGTGGAATAATTGCCGCATGGCAATCGACGTTGCGCGTGATGCACGCGACATGCTGGGCGGCGCTGGCATCAGCGCCGAATACGTGCCGATTCGCCACGCGCTCAACCT
>JANPCY010000316.1:0-2823 GCA_031431175.1 Steroidobacteraceae bacterium
TAGATCCGCACCAGCACCGGCGGAGCTCGCTCGTGGAGATTAACTCTATACCAGCCTCGACGGTCCCCGCCGCTCCAGCGCTTGCGAAGTGGAGCGCGAAGAACATATAGAAACAGTTGATCGAGGGCCAGGACTCCGAGAGTGAACAGTGGGCTGCTGAGGTCGCGGCGGCGTGCGGTGCGCCGCATGCGGTGATGAAAAAAACACGCCTCGGCGATCGTGATGTCGAGATCGAAGCCCCGTCGCTTTCAAATTGGAAAGATCGCACGCCGGTGCTGCTCGACGACATCATCTCATCGGCGCGCACCATGGCACTCGCCGCAAAGAAGATCCAGGAAGCAGGGCTCCATGCGCCCGTTTGCGTGGGCGTGCATGGCATTTTTGCGCCCGACGCGCTCGGCGCGCTGCGCGACGCGGGCGCGGCGAGAATCGTGACCACCAACACGATTGCGCACGAAACCAATGCGATCGACGTGAGCCCGCTCGTGGCCCGCGGGTTGGAAACCGTTCAAAAGGAGATTCGCAGTGCAATACACATTCGGTAAGACAGTCCAGATGAGCCATCAGCAGGCGATCGAGCGCGTGACGCAGGAGCTTGCGAAGGAGGGCTTCGGCATACTCACCGAGATCGACGTGGCGGCGACGATGAAAAAGAAGCTCGGCATCGATGTGCCGTCCTACCGCATCCTCGGCGCGTGCAACCCACAGTTCGCGTACCAGGCGCTGCAGGCCGAGCCGCAGATCGGCGCGCTCCTTCCGTGCAACGTCGTAGTGCGCGCGGATACCTCGGGAAGCACTGTCGTCGAGATCATGGATCCTCGCGCCGTGCTCGAGCTTGTCGGGCGGCCCGAGATCACGCAGATCGCCGGCGAAGTTCGCAGTCGCCTCGAGCGCGTGCTCGCGGCAGTCTAGGTGCTCGTGGCTGCCAGCGGCATCATGGTGGAAACAGCGCCTCGCCCGCCGATCGCGGAGCGGCGGCCCGAGATCTGTGAGCACAAGGAACTCGGGCATCCCGCCTCGCTCATCAACGGGGCCGGTGAGGCAACAGCAGCGGCACACCCCGCATGCACAGGCGAGCTGACGCGCCGTCTTGGGAAGGACGGAGTATCAATTGCATGAGCAAGGCTGCGCATGACCAATCGCGCCGCAAGACGCTCGTTGCGCTGACGGCCGCCGCTGGCGGCGTCGCTGCGGGTGGTGCGGCGATTCCTTTCGTCCTCAGCTTCGGGCCCAGCGAGCGCGCCAAGGCAGCGGGCGGCCCGATCGAAGTCGAAGTCGGGTCAATCAAGCACTCGGGGCTGCACACGGTGGAATGGCGCGGCCGGCCGGTCTGGATACTGAAGCGCTCACCGGACATGCTGCAGCGCCTGTCGATGGCCGCGCCGTACCTGAGCGACCCGAATTCGGACGTTAGCAGCCAGCAGCCGGCGTACGCGCATAACGCCACGCGCTCGATTGCGCCGGAGATCCTGGTCACCGTCGCGCTGTGTACGCATCTCGGCTGCATCCCTTCTTACTATCCTGAACCGAATTCCCTCCAGCCCGGCTGGCTTGGCGGATTCTATTGCCCCTGCCACGGCTCGAAATTCGACCTTGCCGGCCGCGTGTACCGCGGCTCGCCGGCGCCGACCAATCTCGTCATTCCGCCGCACCGCTATCTCTCGGCGACGGCGATTCTCGTGGGCGAAGCGTAAATGTGTTTTTCCGCGTCCGCGAGTTTCGCCGCTGCCGGTGCCTTGCTGTTGGTAGGCGTGTTGACGGTAAAGAAAGCACAAAAAGGGAGAGAGCATCCTTACGCGGCGATCCCGCTTCTTTTCAGCGTGCAGCAGTTCATCGAGGGCATGATCTGGCTGACCTTCCGCTTCGATGCGACGGTGCTCAATCCAGCGATGACCTTCCTCTACTCCCTGTTCTCGCACGTACTATGGCCGATCTACGTACCCGTGGCCGTGCTGCTGCTCGAGCCGGCGGGCTGGCGCAGAACGGTGCTCGCCACCTTCCTTGCTGGCGGTTTGGGCACCGGGCTCTATTTGCTGGTCAGCATGTTCCGTTTCCCGATCGTGTCCAGAGAGGCAGGCGGGCATATCGAATATGACTCTCCCCACTTTTTCATCGGTCCGGTGATTGCCGGATATCTGGCAGCGACGTGCATCAGCATGCTGTTTTCCAGCCACAAGGCAGTCAAGCTGTTCGGCATCGCGGCCTTGCTGTCGTTCGCTACGTCCTATGCGGTCTATACGCGGTGGTTCTTCTCCATCTGGTGCTTCTTCGCCGCGATCCTGAGTGGAATCGTTTTCCTGCACTTCACTCGCGGGCCTACCTCATCGAAGGAGGCTGCCAATGGAATGGCTATCTGAGTCCAGCAGCACGGCGCACTCTCCTTTACGCCGTAAGTGCGCTACCAGACGGATCAGGTTGATTGTCCCGCGCAATCTCAAATATATATGTCTAAGAAAATGGGAGAGTACATGTTCAAGCACATCCTGATTCCGACCGACGGTTCACCCGTTGCCGACAGGGCCGCAAAAGCCTGTATCGCGCTTGCACGCCGGCTTGGTGCAAAAGTCACCGCTTACAACGCGATCGAAGAGCTGCAGCCGATCTACATCGAAGGCTATGTGTTCACGCGGAGACAGCTGAACGATTTCGAGGCGCGTGCGCGCGACGAAGGACAGAAGCGCCTCGATTCAATCGGCAAGATAGCCAAGGCGGCTGGCGTTCCCTGTGCGTCGCTGGTGGCGACGGCTCACACTCCCTACGAGGGAATCATCGCAGCCGCGAAAAAACGCAAGTGCGATTTGATATTCATGGCTTCGCACGGCC
>JANPCY010000317.1:0-6265 GCA_031431175.1 Steroidobacteraceae bacterium
TTAGGACTTCACCGGCGCGATCCGATAAAGGGTTGCGTCCCCTTTATGTCTTCTGCATGCCAGTAGCCTGCGACTTGTAATGTCGAGTCTTTCATCGGCCTGTCAGGCACGGGAGACGACACGATGAACGCATGGCCCGCAGTACGGACATACCTGGTCTTTGCGCTGTTTGCGCTGGTCGCAGTGCTCGCTCTGTCGCTGATGGATCCTCCGTACCCTCACCCATCCCAGGCCGAATCGCTCAGACTCCAGGCCTTCCTACCAGTCATAGCACTTGGGTGCCTCGGCGCCTGGCTCTTCGGAAATATTGGGCTGGCAATCCAACCGCAGGGATGGTCAGCCTGGCGCAAACGCGCAGCCAAAGACATCGCCATTGGTCTCGCCTTCGGCCTGGTGGCCGCGCTGCTGGACTGGACGTTCGGAGTTTCCAGCCTCGTGGCAAAGGAGCTTGGAGTCGCCTCCATCCACATGGCACTGCCGTATTCCGCACTCGCCTACGTAGCAGGCGCCGTCGCCGTTGAGACCCTTTATCGCTTGATACCCATCTCGCTCACGGTATGGCTGGTCTCGAAATTGCGTCCGCATGGGCGCGCAACAATTACCGCATTCTGGATCGTCGCCGTTCTGACCTCATTTATCGAGCCCGTCTCCCAGACGGCGTTTCTCGCAAGCCAACCAGTGCCATTGCTCTCGCTAGGCCTCTTCATCTTCATCTTCAATATGACAGGAGCATGGCTGCTGATGCGACACGGTGTCGCCTCCCCCCTCTTCATGCGTCTCGCCTTTTATGCCATCTGGCATGTTGCACTCGGCCCGGCCATTGCCAGTACCTAGCAGACCGATGGAAAACGGCTCTGACTATGCCGCGCCACCGCCCCCGCTACCACGCGCGCGGCCGCCAAAAAATCACTTCAGGGCGCACCCTCGGTCTTGATGCCAATGCCCGCGCTGACCACCTCCACCGGTGGCAATCTGCACAGGACCAGCCCGGCCATGACTAATGGAGCCTGCACCAGCAAGCAGCCGGGGCCACGCTGGCTGCAATTGCGTGAGTCGCGCGCCGAATATAGTCCCGCAGGCAAATTTTCGGTCCCTCGAAGCCGGGACTCGCTGTTGATACAATGCCCGCCGATCACGATCGGCGGCACCCCCTTGGAAATCGCACTAGCCTGCACTATGCATGAAGCGTGGGATTTTGATGATCAGGGGCGCGAGTATCGCGATGTCGAGGCTTGATGTCGTTACGCGACGGTGATTTTGGAGCGGATACTGACGCCGGCCGTCGATTTTCGACGGCGATGCTCGGTGTGAGCGAGATTTCGGCGACGGGGGTTCGGCGTAAGTCACGCAAGATGATTCCACCCGAACCTGTTGTCAGGCCGACAGCGCTATGCGGGCGCAGCGCCGAGGTTTCTGGCGATGATCTGCCAGTCGTTGCGGTGAACGCAGGATGCTGGCAGGTGCAGCACGATACGCCGCACCGAAGACTGTATCCAGGCGCCGAGCTTCAAGAGGTGTTCACGCAGGGTGCTGACCTGGACGCAGCGGTAGGCGGTGTGCGCGGCACGCAGACGCAGTTCCTGGTAGAGCACATAGGCGGCGGCGCTCAGCAGGCCGCGCAGCTGATTGGCGAGGAAGCGAGTGCAACTGGTGCGGTCGATCTCCAGGCCGTGATGCAGTTCTTTGATTCTATTTTCGATGTCGCCACGGGCGCAGTAGATCGCTTCGTAAAGATACCGAGGCGAGTGCTTGAGGTTGGTGACCACGAAGCGCGGGTTGTCTTTGGGCTCACGGCCGGGATGGCGAACGACTTCGGCCTTGATGATCACGCGTCGGCGCTCGGGCCAGGTGCCGGCGGCGTAGCGGCACTCGCTATAGACATGAGCGGTCTGGCCGCTCTCGCGCGAGCGGCGTCGGGCGGTACCCATCAAGCGCGCGGCGCGGCGCTCCAACACCTTGTTTTTGGCCATGGCGACGACGTACTCAAGTCCTTCGCGCTCGAGGAAGGCAAAGGACTTGGCGGCTGCGAAGCCGCCATCGAGGCGCACCCGCAGTCGCGCCCGAGGGAAGGCCGTGCGCAGCCGCGGCAACAGTCGCGACAATATCCCGAGCGCGCCGACCGAGGCCGTGGCATTGCCGGGACGCAGCACATGGGCGAACAAGTACTGCTCAGCCTCCTCGTTGAAGGTCAGGAAACCGGCCACCGGCAGGTAGCACCAAGTGTCGTAGTGGCCATTGAAGAAGGTGAGCTGCTGGGCGCCATGCGTCGGATCGTCGGTGGGGTCCAGATCAATCGTGATCCGCTTGACCTTGCGCTTCAGGCGCCGGCGGTGTCGTTCGATCACCGTGTCGGCGAGCGCGATCCCCATCCGGTACAGATCCGCCCGATCAAACGCGTTCTCGAAGCGCGACAGCGTCGGCTGCGAAGCGAGGTCCTCGCCACTAACCGGATCGCGACCACAGAGCAGCTTCTGGATCGGGTCCGCTCCCAGTCGGCTCGCATCATTGCCGTCCGGGTAGCCGCAGGCAATCGCATACAGACGCTGGCGCACCAGATCACCGATCGCGTGGCGGATCTTGCCCGACTGGCGTCGGTCGTCGATGCCGCCGATCAAAGCCTCGGTCAGACCGAGGTGCCGATCACACGCTTGCAGCAGGATCGCCCCGCCATCGGAACTGGCGTGCTGTTGGTCAAACTTCGCGACTACCGGCTTGCCCGGCAAATCCGAAAACAGGACAGTTTGTCGTGTGCTATCGTCATCCATGCAAAGGCCTCTTTTGTGCGTGAAACAGCTTGTGGTAAAGCGTTTCTATCACGATCGAGGCCTTTGTGTTTATTCACTTCATGAATTTTTCAGGCTAGGAGTTCGGACATGAGAACGATGAAAGGCACATTGCTGATGATGGCCGCCATGTTGCTGGCGTCCGCTCCTGCCTTCGCCGACAAGTACAGCGACACGATCGAACTGTTCAAGAACGCGGGCCAGAGCGCGTCGTTCTTCGAGAAGTGCTATGGCTACGCCGTATTTCCGACCATCGCCAAGGCGGGGCTCGGAATCGGCGGCGCCTACGGCGATGGCCATGTCTATCAGCAGGGCAAGCACGCTGGCAACACGTCGATGACGCAGCTAAGCATTGGTTTTCAGGCTGGCGGTCAGGGTTTCAGCGAAATAATTTTCTTCGAGGACAAGCGAGCGTTCGATGAATTCACGTCCGGGAACTTCGAGTTCGGAGCGAACGCAAGCGCGGTCGTGATTACCGCCGCCGCGTCGGGGAGCGCCGCCACCACGGGTGCGAACGCGGCTGCAAGCGGCGGCAAGAAGGATGCGGCGACTGCCGGCGAGTATCACAAGGGCGCGGCCGTGTTCATGATCGTGAAGGGCGGCCTGATGTACGAGGCGTCTGTCTCGGGACAGAAGTTCAAGTACAAGCCGCTGGCAACAGAGTAGCCGCAAGGCGAAGCTGAGCGCAGGCGCGTCCTGCGGTGGCCGCCACCGTGGGATGCGGGGGTTACCCGGTCTGCTTGGTGCTCGCGTGCTCGAGTGTTTCCCTGGAGGCAGCGCGCCGATCGCGCGCCTCCACGACCAGGCGGTAAGCCGCGTAGTACTTGTAGATGCTGCTCACGTAAGTCACCGCCTCGCGACCGATATGCTCCGAGGCGATCCGCTCCACGTTGCCAAACCACAGCTTGGGATAGAGCCCGCGCTTTTTCGCTTCGCGCCGGAGTTGACGGATGCGTCCTGGCCCGGCGTTGTAAGAGGTGGCCTCGGTTTTTCGGACACGGGTATAAGTGGAAAAGCTGCTCGTGAAAAAAAGGAAAAAAGGGGACGCAACCCTTTAAAGGGTTTTTAAAGGGTTGCGTCCCCTTTAGTCCCTTTAGGACTGAAGCTTCTCAGGTCTGGCGAGCCGCGGCACGATCCTGGAGATAGCTTTGGCCGCGCCGCATCAGGCGCGCAAATCCGGCGGCATCCTGATTCGCAACCAGGGTTTGCAGTCGCCCGACCGCGTCCGCCAGCGCGGCCAGCGACTCGCCCCCGTATTCATTGAGCGCCTGGATCTCGAAATAGAGCGCCGGGCTCTCGCCGGCGACCAGCGAGGCGACACCGAGTTGCGCGTCAAAGGTGGAACTCGAGAGCCGCGCGAGCCTGGGCGCAGCTTCCCCGCTTTCTGCCAGCGCCGAAAAAAACGCGATGTTGACGGCGTGCGACAGTCCCAGCACATAGGCGATCAGCCGGTCATGGTCATCGAGGGTCGTGACCACCTGTTCGGCCATCGTCGAGGCGAACAGATTCTGCGCATCGGCGACTGCATCGGACCGGCCGACGTCCACGTGGATGACATGCCGCCCTGACAGCAGGTCGGTGTCCGGCCCGAACATCGGGTGCATGGAACTGACCCGAACACCCGCCTGCATCAGCGCCGTCAGGCCAGCACGCAGCGGCGTCTTCAGCGAGCCGATGTCGAAAACAAGGCCAGGCGGCCGGTGCCGGGCAAGCTGTTCAAGGATTGCTTTCGTAATGCCGAGCGGCGTCGCAACGACAATGACGTCATGGGTCAGGTCGTCTGACTGCCAGTCGGCACGATGCGCATGTGGCTCCACGGTCCCGGCCGGGTCCGCCACCTCGACGACGAAGCCCTGCGAATGCAGGAATTCCACAAACCAGCGGCCCATCTTGCCGGCACCGCCGATCACGAGCGCGCGTTTGCCGCTGCCCTGGCCCTGGGCCGCAACTTGCGCCTGCTCCTGGGTCGCGAGCGAACTGCGGATCAGCAGCCGCAACAGGTTGTCAACCAATGCGGGCGGGAGGCCGAGCTTCGTGGCCGCCGAGCGCGCATTCAGCAGCACCTCGCGTTCGCGCTGGAAGTCGCGGGTCGGGTGGCCGGTCGCACGCTTGACGCGCGCGACCTCCGTGGAAAGATGCTGGCGCTCAGCGATCAGTGCGAGCAGTTCGCCATCCAGCCGGGTCAACCGATCGCGCAGTTCCTGGAGATCCATTCGGGCAGGCACCTCTGTTGTGTCCACCCTGTGTACCGGCCCGCCTGCGCCGACGCAAGCGGGCCGGTGATCTCTGCATCACCCAGCGTGGCTGTCAACCATCGATCTGGAAGCCGAAATACCAATAGCTTTCGCGCGGGTCGCGATACCAGCGACCTGGGCGATAGTCGAAGCGACAGTTCCGCGCCGCATCGCGCCAGCCGGACTCGTAGCCCACCCGGTAGCCGCTGCTGCTGCGGTAGTAGGCAGGCGGAATGTGGCGCCAGCGATGGCTGAATTGACCATAAGGGTACTGCCGGCCGTCGTAATGACGGTCATCTTCACGCCAATCGCCGTCGTGGCGATAGGTCTGGACCTGGCCGCGGAAGCGGTCTTGATTCCCATGCTTCGCCTTGTCGCCCGCGAGCGCCGGGCCCGCGAGCAGCGTCGCCAGGGTCGCCGCCACCAATGTTGACTTGATCATCATGGCTCCTCCTCAGGTTGCGTGGAGCCAGTCTTGGCCTGCTTACCTGAATCGGGGCTTAATCAAACACTTAGGCCGGCGAGATAGGTCAGGACGATGCGGTTCAGGCGCTCAGGGGAATCGAGTTCCGTGTGGTGGTGGCTGCCGGCGATCTCAATGAAGCGGGCGCCCGGAATGCGCGCGCACCAGCGGCGTTTTTCCGCGCTCGTCGTGAAGTCGTGCTGGGCCCCGATCACGAGGGTCGCTGCGCAGATTTCGCCGAGTCTCGATTCGGCATTCCAGCGCGTGAGCGTGCGCAATGTTGCGAGATAGACCCAGCGGCTGGTGTGGCTCGCGCGGCGGATGAATCGCCTGCGCAACCTGCCCTGGCTGCGCGCCGGAAATACGGCCCGGCCGGACACGCGCGCGACACCGCCGACGCCCAGCACCACCGCCAGTAGCACGCGCAACCAGGCCATGCGCCGGCGCTGCCAGTTGGTCAAGGTGAATCCCGGCGCCGTGTTGACGAGCACCAGCGAGCAAACGGCTTGTGGAGCGCGCAATGCGAGCTCGATCGCAATCGCCCCGCCCATTGAAATCCCCACCACATGCGCATGTTTGATCGACAGCGCGGCAAGCACCGCCAGCAGATCGCGCGCATGCTGCTGGATCGTGAAGGGCTCGCGTCGCTCGCTCGCGCCGAAGCCACGCAAGTCTGGCACGATCACACGATACCTGTCCGCGAACTCGGGTACCTGCATCCGCCAGTCGTCGTGACTGCCGCCCAGGCCGTGCAACAGCAGGAGCGCCGGGCCTTTTCCGGTGTC
>JANPCY010000318.1:0-3015 GCA_031431175.1 Steroidobacteraceae bacterium
CCACCTGTGCCGCAACACGATGGGCGTCGGCGTCAACCGGCCGGGCTGCTTTGCCGAGTACATGGTTCTGCCCGCTTCCAACGTATTCCGTCTGCCGGATGCGATCACCGATGAAATCGCCGCGATCCTCGATCCGCTCGGCAATGCGACGCACGCAGCGCTGTCATTCAACATGGTGGGCGAGGACGTGCTGATCACGGGCGCCGGTCCCATCGGCATCATGGCCGTCGCGATCGCGCGCTTCATCGGCGCGCGTCATATCGTGATCACCGATATCAATGACTACCGCCTCGGGATCGCGCGTCGCTTGGGCGCGACACGTGCGCTCAATGTCTCGCGCGAGCGCATCGAAGACGCGATGCGCGAGCTCGGCATGGAGGAAGGCTTCGACGTTGGCCTCGAGATGTCGGGAAATCCGTCGGCGTTCCGGGACATGTTGGGCGTCATGCACCACGGCGGTAGTATTGCGCTGCTCGGCCTCCCACCCGGGGAAGTGGCCATCGACTGGAATCAGGTGATTTTCAAAGGCCTTGTGATCAAGGGAATCTATGGCCGGGAGATGTTCGAGACCTGGTACAAGATGGCCAGCATGCTGCAGAGCGGCCTCGATATCCGTCCGGTGATTACGCACCGTTTTGCTGCGGATGAATACCAGAGCGCCTTCGAGACGATGGGCAGCGGGCAGTCCGGCAAGGTGATCCTGGACTGGATCTAGGGAACCTCAGATTCGCTTGCGCATGAGGCGCGACCATGCGGGAGCGAATCTCGTGTTCCCCGTCAGTCGACGCGGCAGCGGCAGAGATAAACCGGTCGCCCCTGCGCCGCAAGTTCGAGCAGGCCGCGAATCTCTGCCATCGCGGAGCCGAGACCCGGTAGTTGCGCACGACGCGGGGTGATTGCCTTGACCAGCCACGCCGCCGTAGCGCGCAGGCGCATGGTGATCACGTCGCGCCAGGACATGCTGCGTTCGATCCAGACGACGCCGTAGCCTTCCTCGAGGCCGGCGAGTTTCGCGGCCTCCGCAATCGCCTCATCCACACCGCCTAATTCGTCGACGATGCCCGCCGCGCGGGCGTCGGCTCCGGTCCAGACCCGCCCCTGCGCAAGGCTCTCGATCTCCTCGGGTCTGCGGTCACGAGCGCGCGCGACCCCATCCACGAATGTCCGGTAGGCATGCTCGACACTTGCCTGCAGGATCTGCCGCGCCTCCTCGCCGAGCTCGCGGTCGAGTTCGGTGGCGCCTGCAAGATCGGTCGTGCCAAAGCCGTCATTGGTGACGCCGATCTTCGCAAGCGTGCGCTGAAAGGTCGGGATCACCGCAAAGACGCCAATCGAGCCCGTGATCGTGGTCGGGGCCGCGATGATGCGATCCGCATTCATTGCGATGTAGTAGCCACCCGAGGCAGCGACCGTTCCCATGGACGCAACCACCGGTTTGCCGGCAGCGCTCAGTGCTTCTACTTCGCGACGGATCACCTCGGACGCCATGATGCTGCCGCCGGGGCTGTCGATGCGAAGAACGATGGCCGAATAATCGTCGTCCTCGCGCAGTTCGCGAAGCTGTGCCGCCAGCGTATCGCCGCCGACGGACCCTGGCGGCTGCTCACCGTCCAGGATCTCGCCCGCGGCGACGATGACGCCGACATTTTGATCCTCGGAACCTGCCAGGGCTTCATCGGAACGCACCAGGGAAAGGTACGGCTGCCAGTCGACGGCCTGGTAGCCGCCAGTGTCCTCGTCTTCCCCGGCCACAGCGGCGACGATCTTCTCGAATTCCTCGCGTGTCTTCAGTCCGTCCACCAGGCCGCGCGCCAGCGCGTACTGCGCGAGATCGCCGCCGGTTGCCTGCGCGCCGGCGACCGCCTCATCGGAATAGGCCTGAATCAGTGCGGGCTCCAGATCCCGCGCCGCCGCGACATCGGTCTTGTAGCTGTCCCAGAGCGCGCCGACCCAGACCTTCGCGTTGTCGCGATCCTCGCGCGACATATCACTGCGGGTAAAGGTGTCGGGCGCGGATTTATGGCTGCCGACCTTGAAGACATTGACGTCGACAGCGAGCTTGTCCACGACGCCGCGCAGATAGGTTCGGTAATAGGCATAGCCGTCCAGAATCACGAAGCCAAATGGATCGAGATAGACCTCATCGGCCTGCGCCGCCAGATAGTACTGGCGTTGCGTGAACATCTGTCCATGCGCATAGACCTTCTTGCCCGACTCGCGAAACCAGCGTATCGAACGCGCCAGGTCCTGCAGCGCCGGCAGGCCGGCGCGGTCGAGCCCATCGAGATTGAGCACCAGCGCGCGAATGCGCTCGTCGTCGCGCGCATGGTCCACGACATCGATCAGATCGCGCAGGCGGGTTTCCTGCTGGTCATCGCCGGTGATTTCGGCTAGCGCGCGTTCGAGCGGATCTCCGGTCTCTTCTTCGACGATGCGACCCAGCGGCGCCAATTCCAGCGCCGCGCCGCCTGGAATGATCGGCAGCGTCGTATGACTGGCGACCAGAAGCGCGCCGAAGATGATCAGCAACAGCACGAGGTGCAGGACTTTGCGCACTCCGTCGAGGGCGTATAGCAAGCCCTTCAGAAAGGCCCCGAGCGCGCGCATGAAGCCCATGATTACGTGCCCAGTTTTTCCTCGATGCGTGCAGACTTCCCGGAGCGGGCGCGGAGATAGTAAAGCTTGGAGCGGCGTACCTTGCCGCGACGCTTGACTTCAACGTCGGCGATCGAAGGGCTATGAGTCTGGAATACGCGCTCGACGCCCTCGCCATGCGACACCTTGCGCACGGTGAATGAGCTGTTGAAGCCGCGGTTCTTGCAGGCGATCACTACCCCTTCGTAGGCCTGGATGCGCTCGCGATCGCCCTCGCGGACCTTGACCTGCACAACCACGGTATCGCCGGGCCCGAACTCGGGCAGCTTGCGGCTCATCGCACGCGATTCCAGATCCTGAATGATTTTGTTCATGGGTGGTCCCCGATTCCAGCTTGTGTTTCGTCACCATCACTCACCG
>JANPCY010000319.1:0-3689 GCA_031431175.1 Steroidobacteraceae bacterium
TGCTCCGCGGCAGTGCCTCCGACCTGACCCGCACCGAGAATAATGATTTTCACCGCAAATCCCTCGCCGGCCTCGCAACCCGCGGATTCTAACGCAGCCGGTCGCGCGGGCTACGACGCCCGGGAACCCTTCTCGCTCGCGAACTGCGCCGGAACTTACGAGTTCGCTCGCGAGAACCCCGCCACCTCGTGCAGCGCGAGGGCAAGCGCGCCGGGACCCCACGAGTGAGCGCGTAAGTGCCGGCGGCGCGAACGAGCGGGAGTCCCGGCAGCGAAGCCCACGCGCCGCGAGACTCTGCCGGATCGCGCGCGTGGCGACTGGGGCGTGATTTGCGATGTCGTATGCCGAGCTGCACTGCATTAGCAACTTCACGTTCCTGCGCGGCGCCTCGCATCCGGCCGAACTGGTCGGGCGCGCGCGGCAACTGGGTTACGTCGCACTTGCTCTGACGGACGAATGCTCGCTGGCAGGCATCGTGCGCGCCCATGCGGCAGCGCGCGACTGCTCTCTTGCGCTGATCGTCGGCAGCGAATTTACGCTCGCAGACGGCCTCCGACTGGTCTGTCTTGCGACCAGCAGACGGGGTTATGGCGCGCTCGCCCGACTGATCACGCATGCCCGCCGGGCGGCGCCGAAAGGGCGCTATGTGCTCGACCGCAGGGATCTCGGGGATCGGCTCGAGGATTGCCTCGTGCTATGGCTGCCGGGACCGCTGCCTGTGTTGGAAGATGGCACCTGGCTGCGTGAGCGCTTCTCCGGGCGCCTGTGGGTCGCCGTCGAGCTGCCGATGGCGGGTACCGATCGCGAGCGGCTGGCCGGGCTCGAGGCGCTGGCGCGCCAGCTCAGGATACCGGCCGTTGCGAGTGGTGACGTGCACATGCACCAGCGCAGGCGACGGGCCCTGCAGGACACGCTGACCGCGATCCGCCAGAAGACCAGCGTGGCGCGGGCGGGTATTGCGCTCTATCCAAACGGCGAACGCTTGCTGCGCCCACTCGCGCGGCTCTCGGCGCTGTATCCGCGGGCACTCCTCGACGCGACGCTCGAGATCGCCGGGCGCTGCCATTTCTCGCTGGACGAAATCCACTACGAGTACCCGGAGGAGGTCGTGCCGCAGGGTCAGCTGCCATCTGCGTACCTGCGCGGACTGGTCGGGCAGGGTGCGGCGCGGCGCTGGCCGGGCGGCGTGCCACAGCCGGTGCGGGAACTCCTGGACCGCGAACTCGCGCTGATCTCGGAACTGGGCTACGAACGCTACTTCCTGACGGTTCACGACCTCGTCGAGTTCGCGCGCGGGCGCGGCATCCTGTGCCAGGGTCGCGGCTCGGCCGCCAACTCGGCGGTTTGCTATGCGCTCGGCATCACCGAGGTGGATCCCGCGCGCATGACGGTGCTGTTCGAGCGCTTCATCTCGCGCGAGCGCAATGAGCCGCCCGATATCGACGTCGATTTCGAGCACGAACGGCGCGAGGAAGTCATCCAGTACCTGTATCGCAAGTACGGACGCGATCGCGCCGCGCTCACCGCAACGGTGATCTGCTACCACCCGAAGAGCGCCGTGCGCGACGTCGGCAAGGCACTTGGGCTCGATGCGCCACAGATCGACCGCCTGGCACGCGCGATGCAATGGTGGGACGGCAACGAAGTTGCCGACCGGTGGATCCGCGACGCGGGCCTCGACCCGGCGAACCCGCTGCTCGCACGCGTGCTCGCGCTGACCCGCGAACTGATCGGCTTCCCGCGGCACCTGTCACAACACAGCGGCGGCTTCGTGATTTCGCGCGGCCCGCTTGAGGAGCTGGTGCCGATCGAGAACGCGGCGATGCCGGAGCGCACGGTCATCCAGTGGGACAAGGACGACCTCGACGAGCTGGGGCTCCTCAAGGTGGACGTGCTGGGGCTCGGCATGCTGTCAGCGATCCGCAAGTCGCTCGCGCTCGTCTCCGCGCGCCGTGCCGGCGATTTCCGCATGTCCGACATACCACCCGAGGACCCGGCCGTGTACGAGATGATCTGCCGGGCCGACACGATCGGCGTGTTCCAGATCGAATCGCGCGCGCAGATGGCGATGCTGCCGCGGCTCGCGCCGCGCTGTTACTACGACCTCGTCATCGAGGTTGCGATCGTGCGGCCCGGCCCGATCCAGGGCCAGATGGTGCATCCCTACCTGCGCCGGCGGAGCCACCAGGAACCGGTCGAATACCCGGGCCCGGAGGTGCGCGAGGTGCTGTCGCGCACGCTCGGCGTGCCGATCTTCCAGGAGCAGGTCATGCAGCTCGCGATCGTCGCGGCGGGCTTCACGCCGGGCGAAGCCGACCGGCTGCGGCGCGCGATGGCCGCCTGGAAGCGCCAGGGCTCGCTCGGGCCGTTTGAGCAACGCCTGGTCGAGGGCATGCGCGCACGCGGCTATGACGAGGGCTTCGCGCGCCAGGTGTTCCAGCAGATTCTCGGCTTCGGTGAATACGGATTCCCGGAATCGCACGCGGCAAGCTTTGCATTCCTGGTCTACGTCTCGGCCTGGCTCAAGCACCACGAGCCGGCGGCATTTTGCTGCGCGCTGCTGAACAGCCAGCCGCTGGGTTTCTATGCACCAGCGCAGCTGGTTCGCGATGCGCGCGCCCACGGCGTGCCGGTGCTCGCCGTCGATGTGAATATGAGCGACCTCGACTCGACACTGGAACCGGCGACAGGCAGAGATCCAGCGCTGCGTCTGGGTCTCGGCCGCGTGCACGGCCTGTCACGGGCGGGTGCGGAATGTCTGGTTGCGGCACGCGCGGCCGGCGTCTTTCGGGATATCGGTGAGCTGGCGCGCCGGACGCGGCTGCCGCGGCGCGATTTGGAAGCGCTTGCCGCAGCCGGGGCGCTCGCGGGTCTCGCCGGCCATCGTCACCTTGCCGCCTGGCAGGTGCTCGGGATCGAGCCGCCATTGCCACTCGTGCCCGATGCGCAACGCGCGGAAGGAATCCCGCTGCTGCGCGCGCCATCGGAAGGCGAGGATATCGTGGCCGATTACCGGGCTGTTGGCCTGACGCTGGCCCGTCATCCGCTGGCCCTGCTGCGACCGCAACTGGCCGCCTGCGGCTGGCTGCCGGCGGAGAAGGTCCTGCAGCTGGCGGATGGCGCAAGGGTCACGACCGGCGGCATCGTCCTGACACGGCAGCGGCCAGGCAGCGCGAGCGGCGTGATCTTCGTGACGCTCGAGGACGAAACCGGCTATGTGAATCTGGTGGTCTGGAGCCGCATCGCGGATCGCCATCGCAAGACATTGCTGGGGGCACGGCTGCTCGGTGTCAGGGGCAGGCTGCAGCGCGCAGGTGAGGTGCTGCATGTCGTCGTCGAACGACTGGAGGATCGCTCGGCGCTACTGGGCACGCTTGCTGCGCCAGCACGCAATTTCCGATGAAGCGCATGGATGCCGCTGAAGCTAAAAGGGGACGCACCCCTTTACCTCGGAGGTAAAGGGGTGAGGTAAAGGGGTGCGTCCCCTTTTAGCGCCGACGCGACCCGGAGCGGTGCGGCTTCCTTGCAGCGGATTCATCACCGGCGCCCGATTCATCCACCGGGTAATCCTCGAAATCCGTCAGCAGTCCCCTGGTGCGCCGCTCCTCGAGCTTGCGCTCGAGTTTGCGCCAGGCAGGCTCGCCCGCGACACGCGTGCCCCGGCGCTTGCGGGTGTCGAAGTCCCGCAT
>JANPCY010000320.1:0-3958 GCA_031431175.1 Steroidobacteraceae bacterium
CCGGGCGTCAGCAAGCAGATCAAGCTGTTCGAAGACGAGCTCGGCTTCCAGGTATTCGAACGCGAGGGGCGGAACCTCACGCGCATCACGCCGGCCGGCGAGAAGGTCGTCGAGCGCACGATCCGCATCCTGGAGGAGACCGAGAACATCCGGCGACTGTCGGCCGATTTCCAGGACGAGAAGCGCGGCGCCATGTCCATTGCGACCACCCACACGCAGGCGCGCTACGTGCTGCCGTCAATCATCAAGCGCTTCCGTGCGCAGTATCCGGAGGTCAAGCTGCACCTGCACCAGGGCACCTCCGAGCAGATCGCCGACCTCGCCACCGCGGACCGCGTGGACTTTGCGATCGCGACCGGATCCCAGGAGCTGTTTGCCGGTCTTGCATTGATGCCCTGCTATCGCTGGCACCGCGACATCGTTGTGCCACTCGGCCATCCGCTCGCTGCCGTCGGGCAACCGACGCTGCGCCAGGTCAGCGAGCACCCGGTCGTAACTTACGTGTTCAGCTTCGCGGGGCACTCATCACTGCCGGAACTTTTCGATCGCGCCGGACTGCCCCTCAATGTGGCGCTGACTGCCCGGGATTCGGATGTCATCAAGACCTATGTGCGGCTCGGGCTCGGCGTCGGCATCGTCGCCTGCATGTCGCTCGACGAGGATGAGGACCCGGACCTGGTCGCGATCGACGGATCGCACCTGTTTCCGGAGCACCTGACCTGGATCGGCGTGCGCCGCGGCCGCCTGCTGCGCGGCTACATGTACGATTTCATGAAGTTGTTCGCACCGCACCTGACACGCAAGCTGGTCGATCAAGCGTTGCGCGCGCCGGACGCCGCGGCGGTCGAGGCGGCATTCAAGGCCGTGCGGCTGCCGCGCTACTGATCGCGACGGAGAAATCAATGAGCGACTTCGAGAAACTGGGCGCGTTCTACATCGGTCGCGAGTACGACCCGAAGGCAGATGCGCTCGCCGCAGAGCCCCTGATGTACGACTCCCGCGACCTGACCACGCACGCGGTCTGTGTCGGCATGACCGGCAGCGGCAAGACGGGCCTTTGCATCAGCCTGCTGGAGGAAGCCGCGCTCGACGGCATCCCCGCGCTCGTGGTCGATCCCAAGGGCGACATTGCAAATTTGATGTTGACGTTTCCCGACCTGACACCGTCCGAGTTTCGGCCCTGGATCGATGGCGGTGAAGCGGCGCGCAAGGGTATTTCACCGGATGAATTGGCCGCAAAGACCGCCGAAACCTGGCAGAAGGGCCTCGCCGAATGGGGCCAGGACGGTGAACGCATCCGGAAATTCCGCGAGTCCGTGGACATCGCGATCTACACGCCCGGCAGCACGGCCGGCCTGCCGCTGTCGATACTGCGTTCCTTCGCGCCCCCACCCACCGGCAGCGATCCTGCCGGAACTCGCGATCGGATTTCAGCGGCAGTGTCCGGGCTCCTCAGTCTTGTCGGTATCGCTGCGGATCCGTTGAAGAGCCGCGAGCATATTCTCCTGTCGGCCATCATCGATGCCGCCTGGAGCAAGGGCAATGCGCTCGATCTCGCCGGCCTCATCGGCGCGATCCAGAAGCCGCCATTCGAAAAGGTCGGCGTGTTCGACGTCGAGACCTTCTATCCCGCGAAAGACCGGCTCGAACTCGCGATGGCGATCAACAACCTGCTTGCCTCGCCCGGCTTCGGCGTATGGCTCGAGGGCGAGGCGCTCGATATCCAGCGCCTCCTGTTCACGGCGGAAGGCAAGCCACGCATTTCCATCGTCTCGATCGCGCACCTGACCGACGCCGAGCGCATGTTCGTCGTCACGCTGCTGCTCAATGAACTGGTCGCATGGATGCGCCGGCAATCCGGCACGGCGGCGCTGCGCGCCCTGTTCTACATGGACGAGATCTTCGGTTATTTCCCGCCGACCGCGATGCCCTCGTCAAAGCTTCCGATGCTGACCCTGATGAAGCAGGCGCGCGCCTTCGGGCTCGGTGTCGTGCTTGCGACCCAGAATCCCGTGGATCTCGACTATAAGGGCCTGTCAAATGCCGGCACCTGGTTTATCGGGCGCCTGCAGACCGAAAGGGATCAGCAGCGCGTCATCGACGGTCTTTCGAGTGCGCTTGCTGGCGCCGATTTCGATCGTGCCATGCTCGAGAAGCTGATGGCCGGCATCAGCCCGCGCGTATTCCTGATGCGCAGGGCCAGCGAGGACCAGCCACTGCTGTTTCGCACGCGCTGGGCACTCAGCTACCTGCGCGGGCCGCTGACGCTGCCCGAGATCACGCGGCTGATGGAAGGCCGCAAGGGTGCTGCGCCCGCGGCAGCCGCAGCTGCCGAACCGCAGGCGCAGACTCTGGCCGCGCGACCCGTACTGCCGGCGGGTGTGCAGGAAGTTTTCCTGGCCGCCAAGCCCGGAGCAGGCGATCTCGTCTACCGGCCGCGCCTCGTCGCGACGGCCGAATTGCATTACTCCGACAAGCCCGCGGGCGTCGATACCTGGACCAAGGTCGCGCTGCTCGCGCCGCTCGGCGACACCGATGGCACGCCGGCCTGGTCCGAGGCAGCCGCAGTCCCGAATCTGGATTCAATCGTCGCCGCGGGACCCGTGGATGGCGCGGGATTCGGTGAACTGCCCGCCGCGGCCCTGAATGCGAAGAATCATGCCGATTGGGGCCGCTCGCTCGCCGCGCATCTTTACCAGAGCGGCGCCGTCGAATTATTGGCATGCAGGACCCCGAAGCTCACGTCGAATCCCGGCGAAAGCGAGGGTGATTTCCGCACGCGGCTTGCCCACGCCCTGCGGGAATACCGGGATGAGCAGGTCGCAAAGCTCCGCGATCGCCATGCCGCAAAACTCAGGTCGCTGGATGATCGCCTGCGGAGCGCCCAGAATCGTGTCGCACGCGAGCAATCGCAGTATTCGCAGCGCAAGCTGGATACGGTGATCAATATCGGGACCTCGGTGCTCGGAGCGATATTCGGCGGCAGGAGCATGGCGACGACGCGCGCCGGGTCTGCCGCACGTTCCGCGGGTCGCGTGTTCGGCGAGCGTGGCGATGTTGCGCGCGCCGGCGAAAGCCTGGAGACGCTCACGGCCGAGCGCGACGGCCTGCTGCGCCAGATCGAACAGGAGGCCGGGGAACTCACGGAATCCCTCGATCCGGCCCGCATCGAGCTCACGCGCATCAGCATCGCACCTCGCAAGTCGGACATCGGCATCGGCCGCATCGCAATCGCGTGGGAGCCCTGGAGGGTCTCCGCTGATGGCTTCCCACGGTCGGCTTCAACCCTGTAGCCGGAAGGAAACATCGTGTACCGACATTGGCTCGCATGGCTTGCAGTTCCGTTCGCAGTGACCAGCCTGTCCGCCTGTGGGCGCAGCGAAGAGCCTGCAACAACCGATACAGCGCCGCTCGGCCATTACCGCGCCGTGCTGTCGGTCGCGGGCGGCGATTTGCCCTTCGGGCTCGAACTCACACGCGAGAATGGCGTGCTCGTCGCCTGGTTGATCAATGGGCCGGAACGCGTGCGCGTGCCGGATGTGCAGCTCGACGGTGATCGCCTGACAATGCACATGCCAGGCTATCCGCATCGACTCGAGGCGCGCTTTGTCGATGCAAGATTCGAGGGTACCGTAGAGCTATTGCGTCCCCGGGGAGTGATAAAGAGCGTCCGCTTCATTGCAATGCCCGGGCAGGCTTGGCGCTTCTTCCCGAAGCCGGATGCCGAGCCGTTGGATTTCTCGGGCCGCTGGGCACTGACCTTCCGCGACGAAAACGGTACCGAAAGCGCGGCCATCGCCGAATTGACGCAGACTGGGCACGTGGTCACCGGCACCGTGCTGCGCGCCAGCGGCGATGACCGCTACATCGCCGGCGAAGCCCGCGGCGACACGCTGTTCCTGTCGCGCTTTGACGGTGGCAGCGCTTATCTTTATCTCGGCCGCCTGGGTGCGGACGG
>JANPCY010000321.1:0-9398 GCA_031431175.1 Steroidobacteraceae bacterium
AACTTCCTGGCGGTGCCCGGGCCGGCGACGTGCTTCGCGGGCGTCCAAATTCTGCAACCGGGACATTACCTACGTATCGACATCCCCAATGGCCAGGCAGCGACGACGGCGATCAAGCAATACTGGTCGATCGACTTCCCCGAGATGGGCCACGAGCGCGAAGGCAGCGCCGAGGAACTCGTCGATGAGTTCGACGAGACGATGCTCGCCGCCGTCGAACGCCGGCTCAGGGCGGACGTTCCGGTCGTGTCGTATTTGAGCGGCGGCATCGATTCGAGCCTGGTCGTCGGCTATGCAAGCCGCGCATTGCAAGAGCCGCTCTCCACATTTGCGATTGGCGTGCACGACGAAGAACAGAGCGAATTGCCGTGGGCGCGCCAGGTCGCCGATCTCTTTGGCACACGTCATCGGGAAACGATCGTTGACCCGGATCTCGCGGCGCTGACACCGCGCATGGTGGCGGCGCTCGAGGAGCCGGTCGATCCATTCGGCGCCGGCGTCTATGTCGTCTCGGAAGTCGCACGGCGCGAGGTGACGGTCGCACTCGGCGGCGACGGCGGCGACGAGCTCTTCGCGGGCTACGACCGTTACCGGGGCCAACGCATCGCGGAACTCTATGCGACGGTGCCGGCGTTGCTGCGCCACAAATTGTTGCGCCCGGTGATCAAGCGCCTGCCGGACAGCTACGGTTACAACAGCTTCACGGCCAGGCTGCGCTGGCTGGATCGCATCGCCGACAGCGATGGATTCGAGCGCTACGCGGATAGCGCCGCCTATCTGCGTTTCCCGCATGAGATGAAACGCAGGCTTTTCACCGAACCACATGGCCCCATGCTCGACCGGGCCGTCAGCGAAGTGCTGCTGCGCCACTATTTCGAGGACGGCAGTGCCAGCGACCCGCTCGACTGTATCCTGCACGCGGATTGCCAGACGCGCCTGACCGAAAACCAGTTGCCGATCGTGGACCGGATGTCCATGGCCCATAGCCTGGAGTTGCGCAGCCCCTTTCTCGACCGCCGCGTGGCCGAGTTTGCGATGCGGATTCCGGCCGGGCTGAAACTCAAACACGGGCGACTGAAGTACATTACGCGCGAACTCGCGCGCCGTTACCTGCCGAAGGCGATCGTGGACCGGCCCAAGAAAGGCTTCGGCTTCCCACTCGCGAAGTGGCTCCAGGGTCCGCTCTCCGGACTGATGCAGCGGGTGATCGACGAAAGCCGCTTCGTCGAGACCGGCCTGTTCCGGCGCGAATCACTGCAGCAGCTTCAGGACGAGCACGTGGGCGGCCGCGTGGATCACAACTACCGACTATGGATGATCTTCAACCTCGAGATCTTCTGGCGTCACTATTTCGATGGCGAGTCCGTCGGCGCGCTCGAGGAATGGATACGCGAACGCAGGCTCATGAATCCGGACAGTCCAGGTGCCACAGCGCAAAGGGCAATGCCTCTGCGGGCCGGCTGACGACGTCCCGGACCTTGACGATGATGTTCTGCCGATGCAGCGTCAGCGTGCCGGCGGGCCGGCGATAAAGCGGTGCTTCCACGGGCACCACCGCATCCTCCCCTCCTTCGTCCAGCAGACCAAAGAAATAGCGGACATCGTGGGCGCAAAGATATTTTTCGGCGCCCATTGCCAGCAGTTCGTCGTTGTAGCGATAGTCGTTCACCAGCCCGTCCATCGGCAGCAACGAAAGCCGCGAGTGCCAGGCGATGGCGCCGGGCCAGTCGCGCACGAATAGCCGGCTGCCGGGCGGCAGATGCACCTTCAGCCAACGCGCGAATTCCTCGGGCCAGCGATATTCGTTGACGGGAATGTCCACGGCGATCGGCCCGAACGTGATTGGATTGAAAGCCTTGAGCCAGGCACGGCCGGTGCCGGCTGCGAGCACGATCAGCGTGAGTGCGAGCACGACCGAACGCACGATGACCGTGCGATCCACTGCGAGCCGGGCGGCCAGCCAGCCGGGCAGCCATGCAGCGCAGAGACCTGCGGCCAGCACGCCGGAGACGTAATACCAGGCCCAGAAAGTGTAGTGATCGGTAAAGCCGGCGACGTAAACGGCGTGCAGCACGACACCGGCGCCGAGACCGAGCCACACGACGCGCCGCCGGCGTGAATCGTCCAGCCACACCCCGATGATCAATGCAAGCACACCGAAGGGCGCCGCCAGTTTGCCCATCGCGCCGAGCTTTTCGAGCTTGAAATCAAAGACCGGGAAAATGCTCTTGATCGCGCCGCTGATCGGCATCAGGTGACCATACTCGATAAGGTTGAGAGCCAGATACGGGCCGACTACCAGAATGCCGCCGATGGCGGCGGCGGCCGTGCGGCGTGCGATCGCATTCATGCCCGTCCGGTGATCGTGCAGGACGCCGAATCCGCAGAGCGCAGCGACGACGAACAGATTGTCGAGGCGCGCCAGTATCGCAAGGCCAAATAGCAGCCCGGTCAGGAACCAGGCGCGCCAGCGATCGCTGC
The DNA here is from genome assembly GCA_031431175.1 of Steroidobacteraceae bacterium. Taxonomy (GTDB): domain Bacteria; phylum Pseudomonadota; class Gammaproteobacteria; order Steroidobacterales; family Steroidobacteraceae; genus SCUD01. The sequence goes on from JANPCY010000321.1 coordinate 2,482, forward strand.
CGAGTGACTGCCAGAGCGACAGCATCGCGGCTATCAGCAGCAGGGCATTCAGGTGCGCCTCGGAGGCATAGAGCCCGGTGCCAAGCAGATAGCAGAGGATCAGCGCGAGCCCCGGCAACCAGTATTCGAGACCCATGCTCCGGGCCAGGCGATGGAACAACAGTGCCGTGCCGAGCGCTAGCAATGCCTGCAGTCCGACCACGACGAGCAGCGTCAGCTCGCGATCGCCGCCTGCAAGCCAGACGGCCGCGATGGCGCCACCCATCCACAGCGGGTGGTAGCCATTGGTCGGCGTGATGTCGTGAAAAGTGCTGCCCTCGCCCGCCACGATGTGATCCGCAATCTGCAGGTAGAAATACGAGTCGTCCTGCACGAACTCGGACGGCCGCAGCAACGCCGGCAGCAGTTGCAGCAGCAACAAGAGAACCGCGACCGTCAGCGTGGCAGCGGGTACTCCGGCATAATGATTGCGGGTCGTGTCTGCCATTCGCGGATTGTCGAGGGGAGTTGCTTCAGATGCCAGCGGAGCGGAAGCCGGGGTTTGCGTTCGTGGCCAGGCATCCACTGATCGCGAACACCCTGCTGGTGATCGTATCACTGGTCGTCACCGTCCTCGTCATCGACCTCGTCGCATTCTTTGTGCTGGGGCTGCGGCCGCTCGGCTGGAATCCGGGCCGGTTTTTCCAGCATTCATCTTCGCTTGGCTGGGAGCACATACCCTACGCGGAAGGCACCTGGTACGCCTACAAGGACGGCACGCGCACGCATGTTCGCATCAACGCCTACGGATTTCCCGATGACGACAGGGAGGTCGCCAAGGATCGGCCGCGCATCGCGCTGATGGGCGACTCGACCACCGAGTATTGGGAAGTCGACGAGGATGAGCGCCCGCAACGGGTGATGGAGCAGATGCTGGACGGTGGCTTCGAGGTGCTCAATTTCGGCCTGCGCGGCGCCGGCACCGACCAGGAATGGATCCTCTATACACAGCAGGTCGCGCTTTTTTCACCGGACATCGTGGTATTGACTTTCTGTGTCAACGACTACGGCAACAATGCGGACAAGAATTCGAAGCCCTGGTTCGAACTCGATCCCACGGCACCGAATGGCTTGCGTCTTGCGGGCATGCCGATCCGGGCCGAACGACTGCCCGATCCACCCAGGTGGCTCGAAGTGCTGGAGCGCTCCTACACCCTGCGCCAGCTCAAGTACTTCACGGTCGGCATGGGCAGCCACTTCCGCACCGATGTGCCGCTCGATACCCATCTGGAGCTGCGGCCCTACAAGCGCGTCTACGATCCGGAGGACGAGCGACGCCTCGAACTGCTGCGGCGACTGATCAGCGCCTTCGCGACCTACTCGCGCGAGCACGGCATCCGCTTCCTGCTCGTCGAAGGAGTCGAACGGCCGCTGCTGGACGAGGTTCAGCGGGCGGAGGTTCTCAGAATCTATGGCGATCAGTTCGACTTCGACCGGGTCACCCGCGCGCTCGAAGAACAAAGTGCTGCCAGCGGTTTTGAGTTTCTGTCCTTGCCTCGGCTGGTGCGCGAGCGCGGCCTGGACGTGCGCGAACTGATGCATCCGCAGGACACCATGCACCTGAATGCCGCGGGCGCTCGATTTTTTTCCACTGCGGTCATCGAGAAGATCCGGGCCATTGGCTGGCTGGACGGACCGGCACGAACCGCCGCAGAGACCGGTTAGTCATGGCGATCCGTGGCAGTCGTGGCGTGACACGACGGTCGGTGCTGCTCGGTGCCCTGCTGCCGGTCACGGCTTGGCTGCCGCTTCGGCAGGGGGGTGATGCCAGTCCCAGAGACATTGCCTACTGGCTGCGCGTATTGATGCCCGACGCCGGTGCGGCGGCCCTCGGTGCGCATTACCTTCGCGCATTCCCCGGGGAGCGCTCGGCCGAGCAACTGGCACGGGAATTGTTTGGCTGCTCCTTGAGCGATGAAACGGATCGGCCGGGTTTCGAACGGCGGATGCGCCGCGTTCGGGACAGTCGCGCGCGGGATTTCCGGGATGACAATCTCGTGATGCTCGACGGCTGGGTGGTGCCGCGCACGGAGGCGCGGCTGCTCGCGCTACTGGCTTGCTGCGAAGCCAGGTGACGCATGCTGCTTGATTTTCGCGAGTCCGTCGTCGCGAACGATTTGCAGGCCGACATCTGCATCATTGGCTGCGGCGCCGCCGGTATTGCGATCGCACGTGAGTTCATCGGTTCCCGGTGGACCGTCATCGTGCTGGAGAGCGGCGGTCTGGAATTCGAGGAGCGGATTCAGGACTTCAACCGCGGCGAGAACACCCGCGGCGACTTCGAGCTCGATGAATCCCGCTTTCGGCTGGCAGGTGGCACGACCATGGTCTGGGGCGGCTGGTGCGCACCGCTCGATGAGCTCGATTTTGAGCGGCGCTCCTGGGTGCCCTACAGCGGCTGGCCGCTCAAGAGACCTGATCTTCTACCCTTCTACGCCCGTGCCCAGTCGCTGTGCGAACTTGGCTCCCGCGGATACGAGTTGGCGGAATGGCCGTCGCTCGCGGGCACCACGCTTGCGCTCGACCCGGCGAAGCTCGCACACCGGCTATGGCAACTGAGCCCGCCGACGCGATTCGGTGCCGCTTACGTTCCGGAGTTGCGCCGCGCTGGCAATATCAAACTCCTGCTGCATGCGACGGCGACCGAAATCCTCACCAGTGTCAATGCCGCGGCGGTTCAGGAGGTCCGCATCGCAAGCGCCAGTGAAAGGCGCGGCCGGGTCCGGGCGCGGGCTTATGTTGTCGCCTGCGGGGGGATCGAGACGCCACGCCTGATGCTGCTGTCCAATCGCATTCAGGCTGCCGGCCTCGCAAATGAGAACGATCTGGTCGGGCGTTTTTTCATGGAGCATCCGCATCCGGACGCGGGCGGCGTGTTCATCGACGGAGACAGCGCGCGTTATCGGCCCTATGTCGAGCGCATCGCCGACGGCGAGCGCGTCGTGCTGGGCATCGGGCCTAGCGCGGCCGCCCAGCGGCGCCTGCAGATCCTGAACTCAAGTGTTGCGGTCCATGACTCCCTGCATGTGCCTCCCAGCGAAGGCTGGGACTCGCTGACCAAGCTCGCGCGGGCCGCCGACGAATGGCGCTGGCCTGACAGTGCCGGCACCCACATCTACCGCGTGCTGCGCGATCTGGACGACGTGATACTCGAAGGCTACCGCAGGAGCCGCGATCGTCCGATCCGGGGCTACAGCTTCATCGCCCGCACCGAGACGGCGCCCAATCCCGCGAATCGCGTGACGCTGTCCGCGGATTGCGATGCACTGGACCAGCCACGGGCGCGACTGGACTGGAGACTTGGCACGCAGGAGCGACGCAGCGTCCAGCAGACGATGATGCTGCTCGCCGCCGAATTCGGCCGGCTTGGCGTCGGGCGCGTGCGCTTCAACGAACTGCTGCTGGAGGAGGACGCGCGCTGGAGCGAGAACCTGAGCTGGTTCGGCCACCACATGGGCACCACGCGCATGAGCGAGGACCCGGCGAGCGGCGTCGTGAATCCCGATTGCCGCGTCCACGGCCTCGCCAATCTCTATGTCGCCGGCAGTTCCGTCTTCCCGACCAGCGGCTTCGCGAACCCGACGCTGACCCTGCTCGCGCTCGCGCTCCGCCTCGCCGATCACCTTAAAGGGGACGCAACCCTTTATCAGGCGCCCTTTAAGGCGGATAAAGGGTTGCGTCCCCTTTAGGACGCTTCCGCATTGGCCGCGTTCGGCCAGGGCCGCCCCTGTGGCCGGCACCGCAAAGTGCGACCGGTTGCTTTTTCCAGCATCTCGACGAAGGTCGGCGAGCCGCAGGGCAATCCTTTGTTGGCGTGGCGCCGTAAAATGTCCAGACTTTCCTGCTCATCGTCGCCAGCGAGCCATGCCGACCAGTCCCCGATGGCCTCACACCGCTGCCGCCACGACGCATCCGCAGTCAGCACCGGATCAGAACGAAATCCACAGTGGGCGGCAGCACTGGACCAGGGATAGCACTCCGCTATGTCAATCATCCCCGCACGGACCGGGTTGCGCTCGACATAGCGGATCGCGGCCCAGACAAAGGATTGATCCAGCGCCGAGGCGAAGTAACGCCCCTGCCATAGATGACCCTTCCATTTTCGTGCGCGGTTGACGCGCTGGGCGTAACGCATGTGCAACGGCCTCAGCGCCCGCTGCAGCCCGAGCTGGGTCGCGGGCACGACGACAAGGTGCACGTGATTGGTCATCAAGCAATAGGCCAGCACCTCGATCGCGTGCTTGTCCGCGTATTCATGCAGCCATTGCAGATAGACGGTGCGGTCTTCGTCCGTGAAAAATACCGTGCCACGGCGATTACCGCGCTGTGTGACATGGTGCGGAAGTCCGGGGCAGATGGCGCGCGCAATGCGAGGCATGCGCGGACGCTAGCAGGCCAGAGGCGCGCGGCCTGCGCCTGAAAATCACGCGTCCGCTGAATAAAGGGGTGCGTCCCCTTTAAAAGGGAATAAAGGGTTGCGTCCCCTTTAAAGGCGCCCTTTTCTGGCGGAGGCGGCGGAAGTGCCAATCCGGCAGATGGCGCACGATCAGCATGATCCAGTACCAGAACCAGGGCACATAGACGACGCCACTGCCGTGTTCCATTGCTCGCGCGATGGCTGCGCCCACGCGCGCGGGATTCGCCCACAGCGGCCCCTCCCGGGTCAGGTGCGCCGTCATCGGCGTACGTACGAACCCGGGCTTGATGTCGATGACGCGCACGCCCCTGGATTCGAGGCGCTGTCGCAGCCCCTGCAGGAACGTGGATACGAGGCTCTTGGCGGAACCATAAACGTAATTCCTGGCGCGCCCGCGATCGCCGGCGATCGATGAAATCGCCACGATGACGCCGCGGCCTCGCGGCTCGAAGACATTGGCCGCGATCGTCAGGAGGCTCACGACGCTCATCGCATTCACGGAAATCGCCGCGCGCGCCTCATCCACGGAGGACTGGCAGCGCGCCTGGTCCGGCAGGCTACCGTGCGCGATCAGCACCGCGTCCAGTTGCCCGAGGCGCGCCTCGGCCGCCGCGTACAAGGCCGGGTGCCGCGTCGTATCAGCCAAATCCGCTGTCTCACCGTCAATGTTGCGACTCGAGCCGCCGCGCACGCGCAGGTCGGCCAGCAGCGCATCGAGCCGCGCCCGGTCGCGGCCGACGCAGTACACGGACGAGCCGCGCGCCACAAATTCGCGCAGCGCCGCCTGTGCGATTGCGGACGTCGCGCCAAAGACCAGTATTCGCTTCAATGGCCTGCTCATGATTCAATCGCTAACCCGGCGCCAGAAACTCGACGACATCATCGGATCGAGGTAGCGCGTGAATTCCTCGATCCGGGCGTAGCCCGCGCGAAACATCCGTGCCGGCATGCGCGCATCCTTCGCCGGATACAGTGCGCCACCCGCGTCCAGCACCACCCTGTCCAGGTCCCGGAATAGCCGCATGGTTCGCTCGCCGCGATTCGGAAAGTCCACCGCGAGCGTTACACCTGCGCGCGCAAAGGACAAGAGCCCCGCCGCCGGAAAGTCACCGAAGGTCTTCAGCACGCCGAGGAGTGCCGCCTCGCGGCCTGCCGATATGCGCTTGAGGATCTGCGGGAGCACCGTCCGCGAATCGGGGGGCGGCAGCACGCATTGGTATTGCAGGAAGCCACGCGGGCCGTACAGGCGGTTCCAGTCCCGGATGCGATCCAGCGGATAGAAGAAAGGCTGAAAGTGGCCGGGCGCCGTCACGCCGCGGGGCGCGCGGTAGTAAAGCGCATTGAAGGCGCGGGCGCTCGCGCGATTGATGAGCGACACGGGCGGCCCGAAGCCAATCCGAAGCAAACGTCTGGGCCGTGCAACACCGCGCGCGCTCCCGGGTGCATGCCGGCCGCAGTGCAACCAGCCGCGGCCGAGGGCGCCGCGCGACGGCGTAAGGCAGTCGAGCCACGCGACCGTGTAAGGCCAGTTCCCGGCCGCCTCGTCATTCATCGCCCAGAAATCGTCCAGGCTCTCGAAGCGCGTGGACTGCAGGATCATCTGTTCCCCTTCGATTCGCAGCAGCTGGATCTCGGCCCAGAGGATCACGCCAGTGAGTCCCAGACCGCCGACCGTGGCCGCAAACCAGGCCTCCTCCAGGTCGGGCCCGCAGAGCTTCAATTCGCCGTCCGAACGACGCAGGGCGAGCTTCAGAACATGCGTGCCGAATGAGCCTGCGACGTGATGATTCTTGCCGTGCACGTCGTTCGCGATGGCGCCGCCGAGCGTCACCTGCAACGTGCCCGGCGTCACCGGCAGGAACCAGCCCTGCGGCACAGTGAGGCGGACCAGGTCCTCGAGCAGCACGCCAGCTTCGCAGCAGATCCTGCCGGTCTGCCGATCAAACGAAATGAAACGATCCAGCGCGCGCGTGTCGAGAAGGAATCCGCCCTCGTTCAGGCAGACATCGCTGTAACTGCGGCCGTTGCCGTGCGCGATGAACGGTTTCGGAAGTCGCGGCAGCGGCGCGTCGCGATCGTAGAGCCCGACGACCGTCTGGTCCCGGAACACAGGCCAACGGTTCCACGCTGTGACGGCGCTACGCATCGGTCCCTGGCGGCCCTCAGATCGCGAACCAGACGAGCACGGCGCAGATCAGCGCGACGGCCAAGCTCGGACGGTCGGTCAGCGCGAACACGACCGGGTCTTCGTGCAGTTCCTGCCGGTAGGTCTTCAACCAGATGCGTGAGACCCAATACAGCAGCGCCGGGCACAACAGCCACAGCAACTGCGGCCGCGCGTACAGCACGTCGGCGCGCGCATTGAGGTATAGCGCGAGCAACAACACGCTTGCATAGGCCGAGGCCACGCCGAAGACGACCAGCAACGGCAAGTCGCTGACCGTGTATCCCCGCCCTGGCG
>JANPCY010000322.1:0-4688 GCA_031431175.1 Steroidobacteraceae bacterium
GTGGCCGATGAACACCGGTGCTACCCGCGCGATTGCCTGATCAGGAACCAGAGTGCCGCGCCGACCGCAGCCAGTGTGCCGCCGATCAGCAGAACTGGATCGATCAACGCCATCGATTCCGTCGCCAGCTTATGGACCTCGGACGCGTAACGCCACAACAGGGCGCTTGCACAGGCGCCGAGCCCCAGGATCGTGATGCCGTTCATCCAGGCCTCGCGGCGAAGCCGGCGGTGCGTCAGTTCGCGGCGGCGTTCGAATTGCGCACGCAGGCCTTCGCGCGGCGTAGCGGCGGCAAGCGCCGCCACGCGCTGCATGACCCGCTCTTCAAAACCGGGGGCGGCGTCCAGGCCGCCAAGGAAACTGCGCAGGCGCGCATCGAGTGCCGCCTGATTCGTGTCTTCAATGTTCACGCGACCTCCATTCCGGATGCGCGGAGCGCCGCGGCGAGACTCGCCCGCGCACGGTGCAGGTGCGTCTTCACCGTGTTGACCGGCAGCCCCATCATCGCCGCGACCTCCTCGACCGTCCGCTCCTCCTGATAATAAAGCGTAACGGCCTGCCGTTGCTTGTCCGACAGGGTCTCGACCTGGCGCCATAGCGCGCCGTCGGAAGGCTCGACTGCGGATGACGCACCGCGGCTTTCGACCTCTTCGAACACCACCGGGTCTGACAGCGATAATGCGCGGCGCCGCTTGCGCATCGCCGAGATCGCCGCATTGCGCGTGATCGCATAGATCCAGGTCGAGAGCTGCGCGCGGCCATCGTATCGAGGCAGCGCCTGCCACAGCTTCACAAAAACCTCCTGGGCGACGTCTTCCGCGGCACCGCGATCACGTAACAGGCTGTAGGCCAGACCAAACACGCGCCGGCGGTAGGCCGGCATCAGCCGTTCGAAGGCTTCCCCGGCCCGGCCGTCCTGGATCAGCGCAATGATCGCGTCGTCGGCCGGCATTCGGGTTGGACCTTCTCCCCGGTTGATACGCAACGGCGCCTTGCCCGGTTTCAGCGATACTCGCAGCGGCGACTGAAACCCGGCAGGGCGTTGCAGCGTATCAAGGACCGTGTACAGCTTACATGCCCTCGAATACACGGTCGTGGCGCTCTCGGGCTTCCTGCTCGGATGCGCAGTGCGTATTGACGGTGGCTTGATTCAGCGCGTGCTGGGCCTGTTGCTGGATATCTGAACCAACCGGGAGAATGTCGATGGAAGAAGAAATGGTGGCACTGTTGGTCCCGATCTTCGGGATCGTATTCGGAATCGGCATAGCGGTCGTCTCGATCGTGACCGCGCATCGCCAGAAGATGCAGCGCGCCGAGTTGCGGCACAAGGAAAGGCTCGTTGCCATGGAAAAGGGCCTGGAGCTGCCTCCTGAACTCGAGGACCTGGACAATGGAAAAAAGCGCTCGCGTTCCGGCTCGCTGCGCAGCGGCCTGATCGGTCTGGGCGTCGGCATCGTCCTCTACTTCGCCCTCGATCGAGTGGCGGGCGAGGAAGTCGCGCTTTTTGGCCTGATACCGGCTGCAATCGGTCTCGCCAATCTGATCTTCTACTTCATCGAGAGCCGCAAGTCAGGGACCAACGGCACGACCTAGAGATTGCCCTTCGCCCAGGGCCCCCAGATCGCAAAGGTGATTCCGGGATACTGGATGTTGACGAACAGCACTTCGCCGGCTGGGTCGAAGCACACGCCGGACAATTCGCCGCCGCGGTAGTCGCCGGGTTGAACGTGCTTCCCGGTAGCTCCAATCTCCTTCTGGCTCAGCCGCACGTTGTTCTTCACCAATGTGTACGACTGGCCCTCCGCGGTCAGGCCGAGCACTCGTGTACCGGGGCCGTATCTGTCCGTCACCGGCTCGCCGTCCTCGCACAACAAGATGCCGCCGCGAGGACTGACCGTGATGTTGTCCGGATTGTCCGCGACCAGCTGGCTGCCGGCCACGAAGATCGCGCGCAATGTTTCGGCCCGTGGATCGTACTCCCAGACCGCGCCCTCGCCGTGGCCGCGCCGTCCAAAGAGCCCGGTGCCGGCAGTCGTGTCCACCACATAAAACTTGCCGGCGTGATAGCAGATGCCCTCGGCGCGGCTCATGCGCAGCGCCCCCTTGGACCAGGCTTCCAGAAATGGCCCGCTAGCCATGCCGCTGGCACCGGAGAAACCCGCCGGCAAGACGCCGGGATCCGAGTCCGGTCCCGAAAGATCGATCCATTCCAGGCGAAGCTCGTCGCCCAGTGCGGGTGTACGCAGATCTGCGTTATCGCGACCGACGACGCGCGGCGCCTGCAAGCGGCCGCCCGCCTCGTAGCTGCCGGGAGTTCCACTGCGATCGTTCGGGATGAAGCGATAAAGCGTGCAGCAATTCGGTTCGTCCTCGGTCAGATAGGCGTAATTCGTATCCGGATCGATGGCGACGGCTTCGTGCTCCATGCGGCCCATGTCGACGATTGCCTTGCCGCTTGTCGCTGCCGCATGGCGGCGCACCTCGAACACATAACCGTGCCGGCGGCCGCCCCTCGCCGTGAGATCAATCCACGTCTCTTCGCAACTGAGCCAGGTGCCCCAGGGCGTCACGCCACCGGCGCAATTGACCAGCGTACCGCCCAGCGACGGTTCGACGCTGATCCAGCGGCGGCCGCGAAAGACCAGGTTGGTCGTGCCGCCACCCGGAGGATTCAATTTGCCGGCCGCTATGGCCGTGTCGTATCGACCCGGCGCGGCTATCGGACGTGCAAAGCCGCACTCGTGATTGCGAACGAGGACCAGTTCATTTTCCGCACCGCGGCGTTCAGCGAAGATAACACCCATGCCGTCGTGGAGATCCGGCGTCGGCTGGCCATTCGTCATCGGGTCGCCCGACCATGACCAGGAGCGGTACTCGAAGCCCTCGGGCAATTGCAGCAGTGGCAGCGATGTTTCGAGATCCGCGACCGGACGCAATGGCCCGTAGGGGCCGAGTACGCTCGCGGAACCGCCGGCGCCTACCGTCATGCCTCGCGATTGCCGCACAGCGAGCGCCGTGGCAATGCTTAGCGTGGCAAGGCCCCCGGAACCCATCAGGAAAGTACGCCGGCTGACGGGCGGGGACTTCATCGGCAACCATGTTAATACGGCCCTTCGGTGCCGCACCAATTCGGTGCCGGGTCGCAGGTTCGTAGTTGTCGCTAATTGCGAACCTGCGACCCGGCACCAATTACACGACAGGCATAGCAGCCACGCCGCGCGAAGTGCAGGTGCAGATACGAGACCTCGGCGTGCGCGAGATAACGCTCGATCAGAGGTGCCGCGGCAGCACCGTCGACCACGTCCGCGTCCACGATGTCGTCCAGCGCGTCATAGGCACGCACCGAAAGCAGCCGTCGCGTCAGGTAGGGCGGCAGCTCGCCGACGATTCGACGCGCCTCGCGCATGCCAGGCCGCACGAATATCGGCCCGGACGCGCGATACGCCGAACGGCTGTCCTGATGCACGAACGGCAGCAGCAGCACGCGTTCGCCGACCGGCGCATCCTCGAGACTGATACGGCAGGGGAAGCCGATCGGTTCATCCACATTCATCCAGCGCATGCCGCGGGCGGCGAGCGTTGCTTCATCGAGGCCGAATAGCGGCTCGAACAATGCGGGCTCGAGCCCGAGCAGGGTGTAACTCATGGCGCGCAGCATCGGGTCCGCGCGTGCCGGCAGCAACCCGGTTATTGCTGTCCCTGCGGCAGAACTGACGGCGGGCGTTTCAGGTGATCGAGCAGGTCACTGCGAGGACTTCGCCTGGCGAATCAGCCCGATCCGACCGGGCGGAAGCCGCCGGGTTCGGTTGCGGCGCCCTCTGCTCACCGGTTCCCGGCCGGTTTGCCGTGCCCACTGGCCGGGCGTAGGATCGCGCAGCGGTCCGGGCCTACCCAGCCGCGTCATAACAAGCTTCAGGGGGATTAAAAGTGAATCCATTCAAGATCATAGGTTGGGTTGGCATCGCGATTGCCGTGCTTGGCGCCTTCATGGAAGTCCCGTATGCGGGGGCCATCCTGGTCGTGCTCGGCCTGATCGTCGGCGTCTCCGTTGCCGCGGAGGACCATGTGCGCGTGCTGGTCAGCGCACTCGTGCTCGCAGCGCTCTCAGGTGTACTGGGCAACATTCCGGAAGTCGGCATGTACCTCGCGGCGATCTCAAGCGCAGTGGGCACATTTGCTGCCGGCGCAGCGCTCACGATCATCTCGTGCAATGTCTGGAAGAGATTCAAGCCCTGAACGAAGTCCGCAGGACGCGGTCGACAAAAGGCCCGCCACATGGCGGGCCTTTTCTTTTATCGCGGGTGGACGTTGAAATGCAACTCGCGGTCCCGGAAACGATCGTCACGCGCCGCGGCGCCGGTTGCGACCAGCACGTAAAGGATATTGAGCGCGTGCAAAGCATTCTTGACATGGCCCGTGCGTGCGCGCGTGGCGAGCTTCTTGGCCGTCACGTCCTGGCGGCCGGCGCTGCCGCGCCGCACATGGTCTACCGCGCCCTTGCTGACCAGGTTGAAATAGCCGCTGTTCGGCTTTGACCTCGACTGCGACATCACGACGAACTGCTTCTTGCTCTCAAAAACGTAGTAGGTCTGCTTCTTGCCGGAGACCTCGCCGCAGAACTTGAGCCCCGTGGCCAGATTGCGAATATTCACAGGCTTCCCCCCCCATTTGGTGCCGGGTCGCAGGTT
>JANPCY010000323.1:0-2014 GCA_031431175.1 Steroidobacteraceae bacterium
CCCGCATGCTGGTCGCGCAGCTGCCGTGGCACCCTGGAGACGGACATGCAATCTTCCCTCGCGACGCGGATTTTTGAATTGATGCAACAGATGTTGAGCCAGTCTGGCTGGTTGCGATCCGAGCTGCGCAGCCTTGATCAGGCGGGCCAGGGCCACCGACGCATGCGCGAACTCTGCGACCAGCTGGACTCACTGGACTCCAGCATCGTATGGGACCTGCGCGACGAACTGAAAGGCCTGTCCAGCCGCTCAGCGCCGCAGGCTGCACGAATCCTCGACTGGCTGCGCGCGGACGTGGATCCGCTGGTCGATCTGGTCTGCCGGCTCGATCGGGAATGCCCGAGTCACCCGCTGGTAAGCGCCGCCATGATCGCCTGTGGCGACATCGTCAGGCACTTCAGGGAAGTCCAAAGCGCGTTGATGCCGACACCACAATCGCCGTATTCCAGCCTCGCCACGCCGCGCCGATCCACTAACCAGGCTGCAGAACTGCCGCGTCTTTGCTAGGGTTCGCGGGTGCCGAATACCCGGATCGAAACAACGGAGTTCGCCGGGCGTGTGCTGATGGTCGGCTGCGGCAGCATCGGGCAGACGGCATTGCCCCTGCTGCGCCGCCACCTGGCCCTGCCCGAGGACGGCCTGACGGTGCTCGAGGCAAGCGAGCGCGGGCGCGCTTTTGCGGCCGCGAACCAGGCGCGCTTTGTGCACTGTCACCTCAAGCCGGCAACCTACCAACGCGAGCTCAAGCGCCGACTGCGATCCGGTGACCTGCTGCTGAATCTTTCGGTGGACGTCTCCAGTCTCGATCTTGTCGAGTGGTGTTCGGATCACGGCGTGCTCTATGTGGACACGTCGATCGAGCCCTGGCCGGGCGTGTTCGACAACCCGATGCTGACGATGCGCGAACGCACGAATTTCGTCACACGCGAAAACATGCTGAAGCTTCGCAAGCGTCTCGGCCCGGAATCGCCCACTGCCGTCGTCGATCATGGCGCCAATCCTGGTCTCGTCTCGCACTTCGTCAAGCAGGCGCTGCTGGACCTGGCGACCGGGCTCAAGCGGACGGTGGCGGAGCCCACCGATGCCGCGGGCTGGGCCACGCTCTCGCGCGATCTGGGTGTCACGCTGATCCAGATTTCCGAGCGCGACACGCAGGCGACCGACCGGCCAAAGCGGCCGAACGAATTCGTCAATACCTGGTCGATCGACGGCTTCATCGACGAACTGATGCAGCCGACCGAGTTGTCGCTCGGCACTGCGGAACCGGACAAGCCGGCCGGCTCGCAGTGGCATCGCCGCAATTCGGGCTCGGTGTACCTGCACCGCCCCGGCGGCGCGACCTTCGCGCGCAGCTGGCTGCCTTCGACCGGCGGCTTCCAGGGGCTGCTGATGACCCATGACGAGGTCTTCTCGATTGCCGATCACCTGTCCCTGCGTCAGGGATCGCGATTTGAATATCGGCCGACCGTCATGTTCGTCTATCACCCGTGCGACGACGCGATGCTGTCGGCGCTCGAACTGGAGGGTCGCGGCTGGCAGCCGCAGCCGGCACGCCGCATCATCAGCGCGGAGATCGTGACCGGCATGGACGAGCTCGGCGTGCTGCTCGCCGGTCACACCCGGAACGCGTACTGGTACGGGTCGCAGCTCGCGATCGCGGAGGCGCGGCGGCACGTACCCTACACCAATGCGACTTGCCTTCAGGTGGCTGCGGGTGCGCTGGCCGCGACGATCTGGGCGATACGACACCCTCGCGAGGGATTGCGCGAAGCGGACGATCTCGATTTCCGGGAATGCCTGGACATCGCGCGACCTTATCTCGGGTCGCTGGTCGGCGCCTACACTGACTGGACACCGTTGCAGGGACGCGGCGAGCTGTTCAAGGAGCAGCTCGATTCCGATCGGCCATGGATGCTGCGCAGTGTACGGGCGCGGCAATGGCCCGCGTGAAGAGCGGCCTGAGAACCCGCAGTGATCGGCAAACGCAGTGGTGCGATGCCGCGGCCGGGTTTCA
>JANPCY010000324.1:0-9716 GCA_031431175.1 Steroidobacteraceae bacterium
GAGGACGCGCGCCGTGCGTCAGGCCGTGCGCCAGGAAATCCGCGACTCGAAGACCTCACGCCGCGACGGCCTGCGCGCTGCGCGCCACCACGCGCTCGAGATCGCAGCCGATTATTCGCACGCGTTTGTGCGGGTCGCCGATCGGGTCCTGAATCGGATGTTGACCCGGGTCTACGACGGCGTCGAGGTCAGGAATGCCGAATATCTCGACCGGCTGCCGCCCGCCAGCGAAATCGTCTACGTCCCCTGCCATCGCAGCCATATCGATTACCTGCTGCTGTCGTACGTCATCTACCGGCGCGGTTACGCGGTGCCATATGTCGCCGCCGGCACCAACCTGAACCTGCCGGTCATCGGGCGCCTGCTGCGCAAGGGCGGCGCGTTTTTCATACGTCGCAGCTTCCGCGGCAGCGGGCTGTACCCGATCGTTTTCATGAAGTATGTCGACGTGATGATGAATCGCGGGCACGCGCTGGAATTCTTCATCGAGGGCGGCCGCAGCCGCACCGGCCGGCTGCTGCAGCCGCGCACCGGGATGCTGAGCATGACGGTGCGCAGCTACCTCCGCGATGCGCGACGGCCGGTCGCCTACGTGCCTGCGTACTTCGGATACGAGCGCTTGCTGGAGGGCGAGTCGTACATCGACGAGCTCTCGGGCCGTCCCAAGCAGGATGAATCCGTGCGCGGTCTACTGCGCGTGCTGCCGCAGCTGCGCCGGCAGCTGGGTCGCGTGTTCATCAGTTTTGGCGAACCGCTGCTGCTCGACGGCGTGCTGGACGGACTGAAGCCTGACTGGCGCGATGACGTGAAGGACGAGAATGCGCGCCCTGCCTGGTTTGGCGACGCGGTTGACACGGTTGCGGTCGAGATCATGCGCAGGATCAATTGTGCGGCGGCGGTGACGCCGATCAACCTGCTGTCGGTCGCGCTGCTCGCGGCCCCGCGTCAGGCGATGATCGAGAGCGATCTAGAGAAGCAACTGCAGTTGTACATCGAGCTGCTGCGTGCATTTCCATACTCTCCGGACGTTTCGGTCGCGGCTGAGGACGGCGCCTCGATAATCCGGCGTGTCGAGCAGATGGGCATGCTGGAACGGCGTGCGCACCCGCTCGGCGACGTGCTCCGGATGGTCGAACAGAACGCAGTGCTCGCGACCTATTACCGCAACAATGTCCTGCACCTGTTCGCGCTGCCGTCGCTGGTCGCCTGCGCTTTCCTGAACAATTCCACGATGCGCCACGAGGATGTGCAGCGGCTGGTGTGGCGCGTCTATCCGTACATCCGCGCAGAATTGTTCCTGCGCTGGCGTGAAGACGAATTGGCAGGCGCAGTGGACGGTGTTCTCGCGGCGCTGGCGGGGCACGGGCTGCTGGAGCGTTGTGCCGATGGCGCGTCCTGGCGCCGGCCGACCACCGGCAGCGCAGAGGCCGTGCGCCTGTCGGTTCTTGCACAGGCGACGATCCAGACCATCGAGCGTTATTACCTGGCTATCGCGCTGTTGCTGCGCGCCGGGCGCTCGGTGCTGACAGTGGAGGCGCTGGAGAAGCGCTGCGTCTCGATGGCGCAGCGCATGGCCATGCTGTACGGGCTGGCCGCCCCCGAATTCTTTGACCGCGCGATGTTCCGGGACTTCATCGAACTCCTGCGCCAGCGCGGCGTGATCCGGCTGGATGGTGACGGGCTGCTGTCCTACGACGATTTGCTGTTTGCGGTGGCGGAAGACGCCCGCATCGTGCTGTCAGAACAGATCCGCAACAGCATCCTGCAGGTCACCCACAGTTAGAGCCTCACGGCCGCTTGCACTGCTGCTGCCCGCGCTCGGTGCGTGGCTGCTGCGAAAGTAGTTGCCGGCCAGGACCAAGACCTGCGGCTGAACCGGCTACTCACTCGCACGTGGCCGCGCGCGCAGGCGCTTGGTGTCCTTGCGCTGGCGCTTGCCCTCGAGCCGGCGGGCCCGAGCGCCCCTGGTCGGTCGCGTCGGCTTGCGGATCTTTGGCACCTCGCGCGCACGCTCGACCAGTTCGGTGAGCCGGCCAATCGCGTCTCGACGATTGGCTTCGCGGCTGCGATGCCGGTGGGCCTCAAGCACGATTTCATCCAGCAATGTCAGGCGCCGGCCTGCCAGTGCCCGCAGTCTTTGCCTGCCTGCTTCGTCAAGAAGGGTCGTCGCGCCGACCAGGAATCGCAACTCGCAGGCGGTCGCAACCTTGTTGACATTCTGCCCGCCGGGACCGGGGCTGCGCACGTAGCTGAGCATGTACTCGCCCTCGGGAATCCCTGGTCGCGCGCGCGTGCCGGCATTCATCGAGGCATCAGGCGTTGAGGTCCGGGATCAACTCGCTTTCGAGCCGCATGATCTGGTCTTTCAACATCAGCTTGCGCTTCTTGAGGCGTCGCAGCTGCAGCTCGTCGACATAGAGGTCCATCGACAGGCGGCAGATCACGTCGTCGAGGTCGCGGTGTTCGATGCGCAGTTCGCGCAAGCGCTGCATCCGCTCGAATAACTGGGTATTGACCTTGTCGTCGTCCGTCATGCCGGCTCGGCGTCGGTCTCGAATACCGGAAACGGCGGCCCCGACCACACCGGTCGGACCGACCGAGGAAGCTTAGCCAAGCGTCCTGGCGGATTCCACGGAATCGCCGGATCGTGGAAGTCGGAACCAACCGAGCCCGCAAGGCCGCAGCGGATGGCGAGCGAAATGGCCTGGTCGGCGTTCCTGATTCCACCGCCTCCGGTGATGACCTCGATCCCCCGGCCGCCGGCACTGACGAACTCGGCGCAAAGTTCGCGCCGCGCTCCGGCCGACAGCGGATAGCGCATCGGATGTGCAATCACGGCGCTGCCGCCGGCCGCCGCGACCCAGCCGGTCGCTTCTGCGAGTGACGGCCACTTTGCGGCGAAATAACCGGCGCGGCCGCGCGCCAGCCAGCGATCGAACGCGGTTGCGACATCCCTGGCTGCGCCGAGCGCGACCAGCGCGCGGGCGAAGTGCATGCGGGTCGGTAGTCGTCCCGCGGCGCGCACGATTTCAAGCGCGGCGTCGCCGGGGGCACCGTTTGCTGTGAGGAGAGTGGCCACCTGTTCGGCACGCTCCTGCCTCTGGGCCTGCAGCTGGCGCAGACCGCGCACGAGCGGCACGGCGAGCGGGTCAAATGCGAGGCCCAGCACGTGCAAGGCTCGGCCTCTCCAGTCAACCGACAGCTCAACGCCGGTAACCAGGGTGACACCGAGGCGTTTCGCAGCCGCGCCTGCTTCATCGAGGCCGGCGACCGTGTCGTGGTCGGTCAATGCCATGAACCTGACACCGCAGCCGGCGGCGTGGGCAACGAGCGCGGCCGGTTCGAGCATGCCATCGGAGGCCGAAGAGTGCAGGTGCAGGTCCACGGGCGACTGCGGATTCATACCGGCCTCGGCCCCAGACCGACCGTGTCGATCGAAACTCCAGTGACCACGACAAAGCCACGGCGCCGGCTAAAGCCGTCCTCCGTGTAATCAAAAACATAAGTGCGCTGCCAGGCGAGCGGCGCGTCGGAATCCCGGACCAGCTTCAGGCGGTGAATCGATACGGTGCCATCGAGCATCTGGACCTGGGCGCTTGTGCAGGTATCCATCGCCACACGATTCGCGAGCTCACGTGCGGCGAGGCTCGAATGCCAGAACGCACCGATTAATGCGAGCAGCACGGTGGCGAGCAGCAGCTCCCAACTCATCGCAGCAGCGCCAGCCAATCCGTGCCTGGGTCCGCATAGGCGATGAAGTGCGGGTTCAGGACTTCGTCGCCCTTGTTGTAGGAAAGCGGCTGGCCGTCCAGTCGCATTACGTGGGCGCCGGCCTGCTCGGCAACGCATTGACCAGCGGCCGTATCCCACTCGCAGGTCGGACCCAGTCTGGGATATACGTCGGCCAGGCCTTCGGCGACCAGGCACATCTTGAGCGAGCTGCCGACCTCGACGAACTCGTGCGGCCCGATCCGCGCCAGAAAGCTGTCGAGCGAACTGCCGCGATGCGAACGGCTGCCGACCACGCGTACCGGCCCCGGACTGCGCGGCGCGACACGGATCGGCTGGCCCGCGGCGGCGACATCGGAACGAAATGCGCCAATTCCCTCGCAGGCGTAATAATCGCGCTCGAGAACCGGCGCATGCACGACGCCGAGCACCGGGCGGTGATCGTGAACAAGCGCAATATTGACCGTGAATTCTCCATTGCGCTGCACGAATTCCTTGGTGCCGTCCAGCGGGTCCACGACCCACAGCCAGTCCCAGGCCGCGCGTTTCGAATAAGGCGCCTTGGCCGATTCCTCCGACAGGACGGGGATCTCGGGTGCGAGCCGGCGCAGGCCGGCCAGAATCAGCCGTTCCGACTGCAGATCGGCCTCAGTCAGCGGCGAGCGGTCGCTCTTCTCGGTGACGGTGAATGATGACGCGTACACGCCAAGTATCGCGCGCCCCGCTTCGCGGGCAAGCGCGTTTACGTCGAGCAGCAGCCGGTGCAGGTCGGGGATCATTGCGTCTCCGGAAAGGCGCGCGTTATATCATAGGCCCGTGAAGAGTACCGCCGTGGTCCCTGACTGGTCGTCGATCGATACCGTTTTGCTGGACCTGGACGGCACACTGCTCGATCTCGGCTTCGACATCCACTTTTGGCAGGAATGGGTGCCGCGCCACTACGCACAAAGCCGGCGCCTGCCGATCGACGAGGCGCGCCAGGTCATGAAGCCGATGTTCGAGGCGACCCACGGCACGCACGACTGGTACTGCATCGATTACTGGAGCCGGGCGCTTTCGCTCGATATCGCGGCGCTCAAGCGCGCGGCACGTCACCAGGTCGCCTGGCTGCCGAAAGCGCGGGAATTCCTCGCCGGGCTGCGCGCCGCTGGGCGGCGGGTCGTGCTGGTGACCAACGCCCATCCGGAGACGCTTGCTATCAAGGATGCCCACCTCGGTGTGCGCCGCGAGTTCCACGCGGTCTATTCCTCGCACGAATTGGGCGAGGCGAAGGAAAGCGCCGCATTCTGGCCGCGACTTGCCGCGCGGGAGCCCTTCGATGCGCGCCGCACGCTGTATGTAGATGACAGCCTGCCGGTGCTGCGCGCGGCACGGACCCATGGCATCGAATGGCTCTTTGCGATACGCCAGCCCAGCAGTCGCGCGCCCGCACGTGCAGTACAGGACTTTCCGGGTGTCGATTCGGTGTACGAACTGGCGCAGGGGCTTGCGCCTCGGATCACGGTGAGTCAACCGGCCGGCGGTGCCTGAGGCCCGCTGCCGGGGCCACCACCATGCCGGCGGCGACGGCGCCGTTTCCTGGCGGTCGGCACGGCGTCCGTCGGGGCTGCAACCGGCGCGGCAGGCGCCACCGCTACCTTGAGCGCTGCCTGCGCATGCGGCCTGCCACCGCGATGGTCCTGGCGGCCTTGTTCGTGACCACGTCGATGGCGCGGGGGCGGCGTGGGGCCGTCCTCCTCGTCGTCGTCCTGACGCGGCGCGAGGTAGCCGGACCTCAATTGAGGCAATTCCGTCGGCTCGAAGCTGCCGACCGGAATACGCTGGCCGATGAATGCCTCGATGTCGGGCAGCGAAACCACATATTGCTCGCAGCCGAAGCTGACCGCGTCGCCCGCCGCTCCGGCGCGCGCGGTGCGTCCGATGCGATGCACGTAATCCTGCGCATCCTGCGGCAGGTCGTAATTGAACACGTGGCTGACGTCCGGTATGTGCAGGCCACGCGCAGCGACGTCGGTCGCAACCAGCACCGCGAGCTTGCCCTCGTGAAACTCGCGCAGCATGCGCATGCGCTTGCGTTGCGGCACGTCGCCGGACATCGCGGCTGCGACGATGCCATTCGCGCGCAACACGCGTTCGAGGCGCTCCGCGAGCCGCTTGGTATTGACGAACACCATCGTACGGGTCGCGTCGGTCTTGCGCAGGAAATGAACGAGCAGCGGAGCCTTTTCCTCCATCGCCGGGTAGTAGATCACCTGGCGGACGCGGTCGGCGGTGACGCGCTCGGGCTCGATGCGGATCAGTTCCGGGTCATTCATGTGCTCATAGGCGAGTTCGAGCACGCGATGCGATAGCGTCGCGGAAAACAGCATATTCAGGCGGTATTCCGGCGCCGGCAGGCGGCGCAACAGGTAGCGGATGTCCTTGATGAAACCGAGATCGAACATCCGGTCGGCTTCGTCAAGGACCAGCACCTGGGCATGGTGCAGGTCAAAGACGTGCTGCTTGTAGTAGTCGATGATGCGCCCGGGCGTGCCGATCAGCACGTCGACGCCCGACTGCAATTCCCGGCGCTGCTTGTCGTAATCCACGCCGCCATAGGCGAGGCCCAGGTTCAGGCCGGTGAACTGCCCCAGGAGTTCCGCGTCGCGGTGGATCTGGATCGCGAGTTCACGCGTCGGCGCGAGCACCAGGGCGCGCGGCGACGAGCTTGGCCGGTCCGCAGAGGCGGGGTAGCGCAGCAGATGAGTATACAACGCCACGAGGAAAGCCGCGGTCTTGCCGGTGCCAGTCTGCGCCTGGCCCGCCACATCGAGGCCCGCCAGCGCCCGTGGCAGCGCCTCCGCCTGGATCGGGGTGCAGCGTTCGAAGCCCGCATCAGCGATGCCGCGGGCCACAGATTCGGGTAATTGCAAGCCGGTGAACGAGATTTCCGAGAATTGCTGTTCTGTCACTTGGCTACTACTGTGGCATTCATCTCTTGAAAAATGTCCTCCGACGCGCTACAAAAGCATCTGAGCACTGCGGTTCCCCGCTGACATCCGCATCCACCGGCACTCCGGAAGCGTCCCGAACAGGACCCCGGGCATGTGCAAACACCCTGACAGGCAGCCAGAGTTCCAGCGCCAGAACCCTTATTGTGCCGTATCGGGCATTCGCCCGTCACCGATCAACAGTAGACCAGGAGAACCCCCCGCGTGAGCGGCAATATCGTCCACACCTCTGATGCCACCTTCGAGTCCGATGTACTGAAATCGGATTTGCCGGTCCTGCTCGATTTCTGGGCCGAATGGTGCGGCCCCTGCAAGGCCATAGCCCCGATCCTCGATGACATCGCCAAGGATTATCAGGGCCGGGTCAAGATCGCCAAGCTGAACATCGACGACAACCGCCAGACACCCGTCAAGTACGGTGTGCGCGGCATCCCGACGCTGATCCTGTTCATGAACGGCGCTCCCGAGGCGCAGCAGGTCGGCCTGGTCGGGAAGTCGAAACTAACGGCCTTGCTGGACCAGCACCTGTGAGGGGCTATCTCGGTAACCAGTCGCGCAATCGCCAGAAGGGTCACCGCAATCGTGGCGGTGGCGGTGGCGGTAGTGGCCCGCGTCATGGCCAGGAAGGGCTGCCCGTCGACGATCATGTGGATGGCTCTGAAGGCGACACCATTTCACCGGAGGAGCTGGCCGCATCACGCAGCTCCATGAATCTGACCGAGCTGAAGAACAAGCCGGTCCACGAACTCGTGACGATGGCCGAGTCCATGGGACTCGAGAACATGGCTCGCCAGCGCAAGCAGGACGTCATCTTCTCGATCCTGAAGGCGCATGCGCGCAGCGGCGAGGATATCTACGGCGACGGTGCGCTCGAGATCCTGCAGGACGGATTCGGCTTCCTGCGCTCGGCCGACAGCTCATACCTGGCGGGCCCGGACGACATCTACGTCAGCCCCAGCCAGATCCGGCGCTTCAACCTGCGCACCGGCGATTCGGTTTCCGGGCTGATCCGCCCGCCCAAGGACGGCGAGCGCTATTTCGCGCTGCTGAAGGTCGGCGAGATCAATTTCGACACCCCGGAGAGTGCCCGTCACAAGATCCTGTTCGAGAACCTGACGCCGCTGCATCCGACCAAGCGGCTCAAGCTCGAGCGCGGCAATGGCTCCACCGAGGACTTGACGGCGCGGATGATCGATCTGATGGCGCCGCTCGGCAAGGGCCAGCGCGGCCTGATCATCTCGCCGCCGAAGGCCGGCAAGACGATGCTGCTGCAGAACATCGCGACCTCGATCACCTGGAACCACCCCGATCTCTACCTGATCGTGCTGTTGATCGATGAGCGGCCCGAGGAAGTGACCGAGATGACGCGCACGGTGAAGGGCGATGTCGTGGCGTCCTCATTCGACGAGCCGGACAGCCGCCACGTGCAGGTCGCCGAGATGGTCATCGAGAAGGCCAAGCGCCTGGTCGAGCACAAGCGTGACGTCGTGATCCTGCTGGATTCGATTACGCGCCTGGCGCGCGCCTACAACACCGTGGTGCCGAGTTCCGGCAAGGTGCTGACCGGCGGCGTGGATGCCAATGCATTGCAGCGGCCAAAGCGCTTTTTCGGCGCGGCGCGCAATGTGGAGGAGGGCGGATCGCTCACGATTATTGCGACCGCGCTGATCGACACCGGCTCGCGCATGGACGACGTGATCTACGAGGAGTTCAAGGGCACCGGTAACAGCGAAATCCACCTCGATCGCCGGATTTCGGAGAAGCGGGTATTCCCGGCTTTCAACATCAACCGTTCCGGCACGCGCCGCGAGGAACTCATCACGGCGCAGGACGAACTGGCCAAGATGTGGATCCTGCGCAAGCTCCTGCACCCGATGGACGAACTCGCCGCGGTCGAGTTCCTGCTCGACAAGATGAAGGACACCAAGACCAACGCGGACTTCTTCGACTCGATGAAGCGCGGATGACGGACGCCCTGCGCCACCTGCGCCGGGGCGATCCGGTGATGGCGCAGCTCATTCGCCGCGCCGGACCGTACCTCCTCAAACCCGATCGCAGCCGCAGCCCCTATGAGTCGCTGCTGCGGGCCGTGGCCCACCAGCAACTTACGGCCAAGGCCGCGAACACGATCCTCGGCCGCTTCTGCGCGCTGTATGGTGGCGAGAGCTACCCGCAGCCCGACCAGCTCGTCGCGACTCCGGATGAGCAGCTGCGGGGCGCCGGTTTCTCGCGGGCCAAGGCGGCGTCGCTGAAGGATATCGCCGCGAAGACCCTTGATGGCACGATCCCTGAGCGCCGCGCGCTGACGAGACTATCAGACGAAGCGATCATCGAGCGGCTCACCGAAGCGCGTGGCGTCGGCCGCTGGACCGTCGAGATGTTCCTGATGTTTACGCTGGGCCGTCCCGACGTGCTGCCGGTGGACGACTACGGAATCCAGAATGGCTATCGCCTGGCCTATGGCAAGCGGAGCCTGCCGAAACCGCGTGTCCTCGCGGTGTTTGGCGAGCGCTGGGCGCCCTACCGAACCACGGCCGCGTGGTACCTTTGGCGGGCGGTGGACATCGAGCGCGAACTGCGCCAGAAGGATGCGGCGAAGGCCTAGGCCTGCAGCGCGCTGCGCGGTTTCCATTCTCCGCCGGCGGCACTGTGCGCTGGAACGCCCAGATCGCCCTCAATTCGGCATCGCTCATCTGCCCGCAGGCCAGCCTCGGCCGCGGTATCGATCATTCGTGCCGTCCTTGCGCCGGCCAGCGCGCATGGCACGGATGAAATCGGCTTCGGACCAGTCGATGAGCCCGGTCTCGTGCGGCGTGAAATTTTCCACGATCGGCCAGTTCGGAACCCTATCGACGCCGCCGACCTAGCACTGGTCGTCCGGAAACTCCTTGTCGAGGATGCGCACCAGCTCCTCGTCAACGCGGTTACGGAACATCGCGAGCGGAAAGCCGAGTGACGCCTCGACGACGATTTCGTCCTTGCCGATCGTGACGGTGC
>JANPCY010000325.1:0-6169 GCA_031431175.1 Steroidobacteraceae bacterium
CCCTCCGTCAGGCCGAGCAGGCGCAGCATGTAAGGACCGGTTTGTTCCGTGGAGAGACCCAGATCAATGAGCGCGCGCCACAGCTTCTCCCGAACCTCGCCTGGCGCGTCGGATTCGAGGATCTCGCACGCGCCGCGCAACGCATCCTGCAGCGGGAGGTAGGGCACCGACCGCCCGAAGGACTGGCACGCCGCCTCCAGGAACGGGGTCCCCTTCGATCGTAGCCCCCGACGGAACTCGTGGAGCAGACGCGACTTGCCGACACCGGGTTCGCCGACGATTCCGACCACCTGCCCTCGGTGGCTCGAGGCTTCCTCGCCCGCGTGAACCAGGAAAGCGAGCTCGCGCTCCCGGCCTACGAATGGGCTCAGCCGCGCCGCGTCGATACGTGAGCGCCTGGTCCCCGCGGCCGTCACCTCGAAGACGTGCACCGTTTCGCTCTTGCCCTTGACGCTGAGCGGCGGCGATTCTTCGATCTTGGCATAACCTCTAACCAGGCGTGCCGTCGACTCGCTCACCAGGATCTGCCCCGGCTGCGCGTTCTGCTGCAGGCGGGCAGCGAGGTTGGTCGTGTCCCCGACCGCGGTGTAATCCATCCGCAGGTTGTCGCCGATCGATCCCACCACCACCAGCCCGGTGTTCAGACCCATGCGGACCTGCAGCTCGTCTCCCGCACGCAACCCCAGCTCCCACTGTCGGTCCAGCAACAGACGCCGTATGCCGAGCGCGGTGAGCACGCCGCGGCGCGCATCGTCCTCGTGCGCGATGGGCGCGCCGAACAGGGCCATGAAACCATCGCCCAGGAATTGGTTGACGGTCCCTTCGTAGCGGTGCACCTCTTCCAGGCTCAGCACGAAAAACCTCTGCAGCAGCGCGTGCATTGCCTCCGCGCCCAGCTTCTCGGCCAGCGGTGTCGAGTTAGCGATGTCGCAAAACAGTACCGTCACCTGCTTGCGCTCGCCTTCGAGCGCCGAGCGCGAGGTGAGAATCTTCTCGGCCAGATGCCGGGGTGTATAGGTGTGCAGGGCGGACGCTTGCTGCTCGCCTGCCGTTGGGCCGGACGTTTCGGCTGGGGCCCTGCTGGCTGCGGGTATGGCGGCCAGCACCTGGATCGCAGCAAGGAGCTTGACCCGGTGCCCCATGGGCAACCCGAGGTCCTTGAGATTCTCCTCGCGGAGGTGGCGCACGGCATCGAGATCGATCTGCTCGCGTTCGAAAGTATCGGCATGCTGCGCCAGCCCCAGCTCGGTCAGCCAGTCACGGGTGGACTTTGCGCTGCTCATGGGCTCGGTGGGGTGCTAAGCGAGAGCAGAGACTTCGGCACGCACCCGGTCGGATTCCCCGAGTGTACCGAGACGTTCGAAGGTGGCGAGCGCCTGGGTGAGCAGCGCGCGACCTTCGTTACTGCGCCCCTGCTTTGCGAGCAGACGGCCATAACCCGCTTGCGCAAGAGCGATCTCGTTCTCCGCCTTGAAGCGCTGCAGCAGCTCGATGGCCTGCTTGAACCGAATCTGGCTTTCCTCGAGTCGGTTTTCAGCCAATAGCACCTCGCCGAGAAGGCGCTGCGCGGGGGCTACCATGAAGAGCATGCCGCGCGGTTGAGCGACCGCTATTGCTTGTTCCAGCGTGGCACGCGCCTGAATGAGTTCACCCGCACCGAGATACGCCTCTCCCAGTACAACCAGGGCCACGGCATCGAACCACCACCGGCCCAGCCACATCGGTACTAAGGGGGCCAGCAACTCAATGGAGCGTTGCGGAGAACGGGGAATCATCGCCCAACCATAGCCGAGTTGTGCCCAGCCGCGATCGCCTGGTGTCGCCGCTCCGTCGAACCCGCGTTTTGAATGAGCAAGAGCCCGTTCGACGTCGCCTTTGTGGGTGTAGGCCAATGAGCACATCCACAGGGCGGTCGAGATGAGACTCGCATCTCCCGACTCTTCACATTCCGCCAGCGCGGTCATCCCCTTCTCGATCGCCTGATCCCAACGGCCCAGTCTGCTGTACGCCCAGGCGGATGCGCCAAATGCGTATACACGCAGCCGTAGATTTGGAGCGCGAGCCAGAGCAGCGAGTGTGGGCGCCTCGAAGAAGATCGCCTTCTCAAACTCGCCTGTCAGTAAGTGCGACCATTGCAAATGCACATAGGCGCGGCCCGCAGCCTCAAAATGACCCGCCTGCTCGCAAAGCGCGGCAGCCGGTCCCAATGTCTGGATCGCTTGAAGTGGTCGCGCCAGTCCAAACTGACAGTGTCCCAAGGAACTCAGGAAGGCCCCGCGCAAACTTTGGTCGCTCAAACTATCCGCGACGGGCGTGAAGCGCTCAAGATAGGACCCGTACTGGTCGAGTTGGTTGGTCAGGATGAAGACGTCAACTTGCGCTGCAATGAGCGCGACCCTTCGGTGCCGGTGAGCGTCGCTATCTTCCAGTGCATCCAATATGCGCATGGCTTGCTCGAAAAATCCCTTGGCGTCGAATACCGCGTTCGCCTTGATCGCCTTGCGGTTGGCGAATTCGAGATAGTCGAGAGCCTTGTCGCCCGCGGCACTGCGCGAGAAATGGTGCGCGAGCAACTCGTAATGTTCTTCCAGTCGGTCCGGATAGAAATCTTCGATGGCACAGCCCGCCGCCTCGTGCAGCGCCTGCCGGCGCGAAGTCAGCAGACTATCGTAGGCCACTTCCTGCGTCAGCGCGTGCTTGAAGGTGTACACCGGCCCTTCGGCCTCGGCTCGTTCGTAAAGAAATTCGAGTTGCTTGAGGGCCGCCAGGTCCTTGGCGAGACCGGGCGTGTGTTCGGAAACCGCCGTCAGCAATCGCACGCTGAACTCCCGTCCGAGCACGGCCGCGGTCTGCAAGGTCCGCTTCACTTCCTCGGGTAGCCGGTCGATGCGTGCGGCCAGCACGCCCTGAATGGTATCGGGCAGCGCTTGCGCCGATTGCAAGTCATCACGCGCCGGCAGCGCCTGCGCCAATTCTTCGAGGAAAAACGGGTTGCCTTCCGCCTTGCCCAAAATCGCCTCCGTAACCGAGTCGGATATGGGGGTACGCTCCGCTGCTGTACCGACCAGTCGTCGCGCCGCATCGCTGGATAGCACTCGCAGCGGAAGTTGCGTCACATAGCTCTTACCCAGCCAGGGTGGCGAGTAGCCCGGGCGTGTAGTCGTGACAAGTTGAATGCGCGCGCCGGCCATCTCCTCGATAAGCCGCGCAAGAAAATCCTCCGAAGTTTTGTCGATCCAGTGCAAGTCCTCGATGGCCAGCACCAGAGTGCGCTGCCTGCTCTGCGCCAACACCAGTGCTTGCAGCGTTTCGAGGGTGCGCGCCATCACGGTCTCGGGGCTGATGCGCTCCAAGGCCTGCGTGCCTTCGCGAATTCCCAATGCTTGCAGCAAGTACGGTGTGCGCTCTTCGACAGGCAACCCAGCCCGTGCAATTACGGGTCGAATTTTTGCACCAGTTTGCTCGGCAGTGTCCGACATATCAATTTCGCAGATCGAGCGCAGCAGATCTTGCAAAGGCATATAGGGGGTTGATTGGCCGAAAGACAGACACCAACCTTCGAGATAGGTGACGTCACGCTCGCGCAACAGGCGGCGGAATTCGTAGAGCAACCGCGATTTACCCAATCCCGGGTCACCCACGATCCCGACCACCTGACCCTGTCCGCGCCCGGCCTCCTCCAGGGCTTCTCGCAGGATGTTTAGATCCCGGTCGCGTCCCACGAAAGGACTCAACACACGATCTTCATCCAGTCGCGACCGCCGCCGACCCGGTGCGATAGCCTCGAAGGCAGTGATCGGCTCGCTCTTGCCTTTCACCGTGAGCGGCGCGAGGGCTTGGCAAGACACGTAGCCATGCACCAGCCGTTCCGTCGTGTCACTTATCAGAATCTGACCGGCATTCGCGGCCTGCTGTAGCCGCGCCGCCATGTTGGTAGTGTCTCCCACGGCGGTGTAATCCATGCGCAGGTTGTCGCCGATCTTGCCCACCACCACCGGACCGGTGTTGATCCCAATTCGCACAACGATGCCCTCGGCGCTGTCCGAAAACACGTGCCGCATACCCAGCGCGGACAATACCGCTCGCCGCGCGTGATCCTCGTGCGCCAATGGCGCCCCGAAGAGCGCCATGAACCCATCACCCAGAAACTGATTGACGGTTCCCTCATACCGATGCACCTCGGCAAGCGCTGATTCGAAAAAACGGTTCAATACCTCGTGCATCCCTTCGGCGCCTACCTTCGCCGCCATGGCGGTTGAGTTGGCGATGTCGCAGAACAACACCGTGACTTGCTTCCTCTCGCCTTCCAAGGCGCTCTTGGATGTGAGGATCCTCTCAGCCAGATGCTTGGGGGTGTACTGTACGGGGGATGCAAGGTTCTGTGATGCGGCTACCGGATGAGCGCATTGCGCACAGAACTTCGCGGATTCTGGGAGTGGACTGCCACAGTTGGCGCACACCTTCGGCAATGGCGTCGCGCACTCCTGGCAGAACTTCGCGGAAGGCTGGTTCTCATGCTGGCAGTTGGGGCAGCGCATGGCCTTCCTAGCGAACTGCCGGCAGCGCGCTCAGTTCCGCCCGCACTCGCTCGGGTTCGATGAGCGTATCCAGGCGCTCGAAGATTTCCAATGCACGCGAGAGGTATTGGCGCGCGTTATCAACACGGCCAAGTCGCCGAAGGAGCCGGCCGTAACCGGCGTAGGCGAGCGCCAGCTCGCTCTCGGCCTTGGATTGCTCGAGATCCGCCATCACACGCTGGAAATGTTCCTCAGCCCGAGTAAGCTCACCATCGGCAAGCAGAGTCTCGGCAAGGAGACGCTCGGCTGGCGTTGACATAAGCGCCATTCCGCGTGGTACGGTTATTTCGATGATCCGTTCGAACGCCGTCTTCGCCTCAGTGAGTCGGCCCTTTTGAAGATAGGCTTCCCCAAGTGGCAGCTCGGCGAAGCACTCTTGCCATGCCGACTGAGTAGACTTATAGAATGTCAGTATTGGTTCAAGAAGATCGATCGCCGCGTTTGCATCGTTCACAAGCATTGCCCACCCCAAACGGGTTTCGGCCCACAGCTTGTCGGCGGGAGCTTGAGCGCACTCCACTGCGCGCCAGCCATATTGGATGGCGTCTTCGATGGCGCCTTTCTGCCGGCAAAGAGTCGCATAGGAAAAAGTGTAGGTGAAGGATTCGAGGCTCTTGTCTCCTGCCTGCTCGCTCTCTCGCCGTGAAGCGACCGCCTTTTCGAATCCTAGATCCCACTTTCCGAGCATGGCGCATGCCCATGCGCTTGCCGTCAAGGCGTACACGAGAAGGCGAGAGTCCGGTGCTTGAGCCAAGGCGCGCAAGGATTCGGGTTCGATAGCCAGTACATCCTCGTATTCACCCATTTGAAGTTGCGCCCATTGCAGGTGCACATAGGCATGGCCCGTACCGTGGCTATTGCCGGAACTCGCACAAAGGACCACCGCGCGCCGCAAGGTTTCGGCCGACTGCCGAGGTATCCCGGCCATGAACTGGCAATGCCCGCGGCAGGCATAGAACTTCCCCAGCAACCACTCGTCGCCTAGGCTCTCGGCGATGGGTGCGAAGGCCTCAAGGTGGCGATCATAGTCTTCCACGCCATTAGTCAATACGAATACATGGGCTTGATCCACCAATAGAGCAATCCTTCGCGTGCGCAGCTCGGGACTATCGGGCAGTTCGCTCAGTAGCGGTAACGCCTCCTCAAAATAGCTTCTGGCATTGACCATGGCATTGGCTTTCGCGGCCTTGCGATTGGCGAATTCAAGGTAGTCGAGCGCCTTTTGTTTGTTAGCGCTACGCGAGAAATGGTGTGCGAGAAGCTCGTAGCGTTCTTCGAGCCGGTCCGGGTAAAGTTCTTCCAACGCCGTGCCCGCCGCCTCGTGCAGCGATTGTTTTCGTGCGCTGAGCAGGCTGTCGTAGGCCACTTCCTGGGTGAGCACATGCTTGAAGGTGTACACCGGCCCCTCGTCTTCGGTTCGCTCGAAGAGAAAATCAAGCTGCTCGTGAACACCATCGTCCGCATCAAGGGTGAGCAGACCCGCGCGTCGGAAGACAACGCCAGGCTGAAGGGCGAGATCGAGACCCTGAAGGCCCGCATAGCCTCGGCCGAAAACGCCGGCGCCGAGGTGACGACGCTGCGGGAGGAGCGCG
>JANPCY010000326.1:0-3750 GCA_031431175.1 Steroidobacteraceae bacterium
GAGTCGCTGCCACGCCCACCGGTCGTCACCAACATGGGTCACGTGGATCACGGCAAGACGTCATTGCTCGACTACATCCGCCGCACCAAAGTCGCGGCAGGCGAAGCCGGCGGGATCACGCAGCACATCGGCGCCTATCACGTTGAGACTCCGTGCGGCGTCATCACCTTCCTCGACACGCCGGGCCACGCCGCATTCTCTGCGATGCGTGCCCGTGGCGCCCAGGTGACCGACATCGTCGTGCTGGTCGTCGCTGCGGACGACGGCGTGATGCCGCAGACAAAGGAAGCCATCCAGCACGCCAGAGCGGCCGGCGTGCCGATCGTGGTCGCGGTCAACAAAATCGACAAGCACGGCGCAGATCCTGAAAAGGTCCGCAAGGAGCTGGCTCAGGAAAGCGTGATCGCCGATGACTGGGGTGGCGAGAATATCTTCGTTCCTGTATCGGCGAAGACCGGCGACGGCATTGACAAGCTGCTGGAGTCAATCCTGCTGCAGGCGGAAGTCCTGGAACTGAAGGCAGTGCGTGACGCGCCCGCAGTTGGCGTCGTGCTGGAAGCGAGTGTCGAGCGCGGCCGTGGCGCGGTGGCGACGGTGCTGGTCAAGCGTGGCACGCTGAAGGTCGGCGACTCGATCGTGGCCGGCGAGCAGTTCGGCCGCGTGCGTGCGCTTGCTGACGAACTCGGTCGCGAGGCCCAGGCGGCCGGTCCTTCGATTCCGATCCAGATGCTGGGCCTGTCAAGCCCGCCAAATGTCGGCGATGAATTGCTGGTCGTCGATAACGAGCGCAAGGCGCGTGAAGTCGCCTTGTACCGCCAGGGCAAGTTCCGCGACGTGCGCCTCGCCAAGCTGGCGGGCCAGAAGGTCGAGGATGTGTTCTCGCAGATGGGTGTGGAGGGCAAGGCGGGCACGGTTAACCTGCTGCTGAAGGCGGACGTTCAGGGCTCGGCCGAGGCGTTGCGCGAAGCGCTGAACAAATTGTCGACCGACGAAGTGGCCGTCAAAGTGATCTCAAGCGGCGTCGGTGGGCTGACCGAATCAGACGTGATGCTCGCTGCGGCCTCGCGCGCCCAGATCGTGGCCTTCAATGTGCGCGCGGACGCGGCCGCGCGGACTGCGCTGCGCGACCACAATGTGGAAGTCCGCTACTACAGCATCATCTACGAGGCCATCGACGACGTTCGCACCGCGCTGACCGGCATGCTTGCGCCAGAGGTCAAGGAGCAGATCGTCGGCCTCGCCGAGGTCCGCGATGTGTTCAGGTCCAGCAAGTTCGGGACCGTGGCGGGCTGCCTGGTTGTCGACGGCTACGTGCGCCGCAACAATCCGATCCGCGTGCTGCGCGACAATGTCGTGATATTC
Source organism: Steroidobacteraceae bacterium (assembly GCA_031431175.1). Taxonomy (GTDB): domain Bacteria; phylum Pseudomonadota; class Gammaproteobacteria; order Steroidobacterales; family Steroidobacteraceae; genus SCUD01. Next base: position 1,363 of record JANPCY010000326.1, read on the forward strand.
GAGGGCGAACTCGAATCGCTGAAGCGGTTCAAAGATGATGCCTCGGAGGTGCGGGCAGGCACGGAATGCGGTATCGGCGTCAAGGGCTACAACGACGTCAAGGTCGGCGACCAGATCGAGTGCTTCGAGCGCATCGTGGTTGCGCGCCAGCTTTGAGGCGCAGGGGTCACCCTCATGCCGCGCGAATTTCCGAGGGCGCGACGCGTCGAAGAGCAGCTCAAGCGACTGCTATCGGAGCAGATTCGCCGTGAGGTCAAGGACCCGCGGGTCGGCCTCATCACGATCACGGCGGTCGAGGTTTCCAGAGACCTGACCCATGCCAGCGTTTTCTTTACCCCATTCGCCGGTGTTGGCGACGCAGCGGCGGCGCTCGAGGCGCTGCGCCATGCCGCGGGCTTCCTGCGCCATCAGATTCGCAAGCAGATGCGCCTGCGGGTGGCCCCGGAACTGGTATTCCAGGTGGATGAATCCATCGAGCGGGCGGCGCGGCTTTCGGCATTGATCCACGATGCCGTGGAAAGCGACCGCCTGCACCCCGTCGAGCGCGAACCGGACGCGGAATGAGCGGGGTGGTGACGGCGCGCCCCGCGAGTCGCTGGCGCGATATCGACGGCATCCTGCTGCTGGACAAGCCGGAGGGCCTGACCTCGAACGCGGCTTTGCAGAGGCTTCGCCGGCTGTTGGATGCCCGCAAGGCAGGTCACACCGGCAGTCTCGACCCCCTGGCCAGCGGTCTGCTGCCAATCTGCTTCGGACAGGCCACCAAGGTCTGCGGCTTGCTGCTCGAGTCGAACAAGACCTATCGCGTGACCGTGGTTCTCGGCGAGCGAACCGCGACAGGTGATCGCGAAGGCGTAGTCGTCGAGCGACTGCCGGTACCTGAATTGGGCGCCGAGACACTGCGCCGCATCGCGACCGGATTCCTGGGTGAATCCGGGCAGGTTCCGCCCATGTATTCGGCACTCAAGCACCAGGGCCAGCGCCTGTACCAGCTGGCCCGAAAGGGCATCGAGGTTGATCGTTCGGCCCGGCGAATTACCGTGTATCGGATGGATCTGGTCAATATCGAAGGCAACCAGATCCAATTCGAGATCGACTGCAGCAAGGGCACTTATATCCGCACCCTGGCCGAGGACTTCGCGCGTGCCTGCGGCACTGCGGGGCATGTCGGCAGCCTGCGCCGCCTGAGTCTGGGGCCATTCGAGAGCCCATCGATGCATACGATGGAGAGTCTTGAGCACGCATCTGCGCGTCCGGGTGCGCTCGACGCCTTGTTGCTACCGGTTGATGCGGCCCTGCCGGCAATGCGGGCCGTGAGTCTGGGCATCGCAGAAGAGGCCTGTGTGCTCCAGGGACAAGCCGTGTTCGTTACCGGCCCTGGCTCGGCCCGGGTACGGATGTACGGCGCGGCAGGGCAATTCCTGGGAACCGGCCAGATGAGCGCCGAAGGCCGCCGATTGGCACCCGAAAGGATCATGGTCGCCATCGCTCCCGCAGTGTCCAAACAAGCTTGAGAGAGCCTCTGGCCGCGGGTACAATGCGCGGCTCTTAAAGGGTTAAGTGCCTGAGTTAAAAGGTCGTATCTAGATGCCATTCACGAGTGCACAAAAGGCGGAGGTTGTCGGCAAGTTCCAACGCGCTCCGAAGGACACGGGGTCGCCTGAAGTGCAGATCGCTTTGCTGTCCCAACGTATCAATGGGCTAGCCGAACATTTCACCAGTCACAAGAGCGACCACGCCTCGCGGCGTGGCCTGCTGAAAATGGTGGCACAGCGCCGTCGGCTGCTGGATTACCTCAAGGCAAACGCCCCCGATCGTTATTCCAAGGTCGTCAACGAACTTGGCCTGCGCCGCTGAGGCGCATCAGCGATCCGGTGCCTGCCGCTTGCGGCAGGCCTTCGGGACCTGACACCTTTTCCAGATACCAGAAGGAATCCGCGTGAGCGTTTCCAAGCAGACTTTCAATTACGGCGAGCACAAGGTCACGATCGAGACCGGCCGCCTGGCCCGTCAGGCTGACGGCGCAGTCGTCGTCACCATGGGCGATACCGTCGTGCTGGTCACGGCTGTCGGTCGCCGCGAGGCGGTCGAGGGGCGGGACTTCTTTCCGCTGACGGTCAACTACGTCGAGAAGACCTACGCCGCGGGCAAGATTCCCGGCGGCTTTTTCAAGCGCGAAGGCCGTCCCTCGGAAAAGGAGACGCTGACCTCGCGCCTCATCGACCGCCCGATTCGCCCGCTCTTTCCGGATGGTTTCTACAACGAAGTGCAGGTCATTGCGACGGTCATGTCCGTGGACCCCGAAATCGACCCCGACATTCCGGCGATGATCGGCGCGTCGGCGGCGCTGATGCTCGCGGGGGTTCCGTTCAACGGCCCGATCGGCGC
>JANPCY010000327.1:0-10057 GCA_031431175.1 Steroidobacteraceae bacterium
TGTCGCGCGACCGCCGCGGTAAGCGAATGTATGAAGCGACGGATTTCGGGGTCCAGGTCGCTCCCGGAGGCGGACACCACCTTATTACGTGGGTCATCCATGGCGGCATCCTCGTTTCGGCAATGGCGGCCCGCCGTCGCCGGCCGATCATTTGTCATCGCAAGCGGGCCAGACTAGGCTAGGTCATGGCTCGCAGCACCCGCGGCATCGATTATCAGGACATCCCGCGTCCGATCGCCGCGCTGTCTGACGAATACGCACCGGGCCATCACGATCCTCATCATCACCACAAGCGGGCGCAGTTGATTTACGCCTGCGCAGGCGTCACGGTGGTCATCACCGAGCAGGAGAGTTTTGTCGTTCCGCCGCAGCGCGCCGTGTGGGTGCCTGCGGGTATCGAACACGAGGCGCACATGCGCGGCCACGTGTCGCTGCGCACGCTGTACGTCGATCCGGCCGCTTTTCCCGACCTGCCCACGACCTGTCGCGTGATCGAGGTGTCCTCACTGCTGCGCGAACTCATCATCGAAGCCTGTCGCATACCGGTCGAGTACGACATCGAAGGTCGCGACGGACGCGTGATGAATCTGCTGATGGCCGAGCTTCTCGCGATGCCGACGACGCCGCTCGACGTGCCGATGCCGCAGGATCCGCGCCTCGTGAAGGTGTGCACTGCGATCCTGCGCGACCCGGCGCAGAACGACCCGCTCGACGGTTGGGCGCACATCGCCGGCATGGGCCGGCGCACTTTTACCCGCACGTTCCGACGCGAAACCGGCGTCAGCTTCGCCACCTGGCGGCAGAATGTCCGGCTGATGGAGGCGCTGTCCCGGCTCGCCGTCGGCCAGCCTGTCACCACTGTCGCCTACGACGTCGGCTACAACAGCCCGAGCGCCTTCACGGCCATGTTCCGGCGTGCCTTCGGCCGGGCGCCGACGCAATACCTCGCCTCGATTCCCGGTGCCAAACCGGACGAGCCACATCACTGACAGCCGCGCTCAGCGGTTCGGGTTGAACTCCCGCATCCAGGCGATCAGCTCGTCCGATCCCGACCGGCCGAGTCCCTCGGTGATGTCGGCGAACACGGTGTCGTGCTCGTCCTGGCCGAGCTTGAACCGGGCTCGCTGCTCGAGGACCTTCGCCTCGAACGGGATGATCCTGCGTTTGAGCGTTTCGTAGCGCGCGCCCATCTCCGAGGGATGCCAGGCACCGGGGCGGCCACGCTCCATCGCGGTCGCGAGATCGTTCAGGTGCGCGTCAAGCCGCGCCGGCGTCTCGTCAAAAGCGATCGTCACGACGAATTGCACGACCGCGTAGTTCCAGGTCGGAGCCCAGGTCCGGTTGCTCACCCAGGACGGAGAGATGTAGCCCTGCGGGCCGCTGAACAGCACGAGCGAGCGCGCATCGCGCTGCAGTGCGGCGCATAGCGGATTGGAGCGCGCCATGTGTCCCTCGAGCGCCTCGATACGCCCGCCACCGCCGGTGCGCGGCCGCAGCGGCAGCGGCGTCGCCCGAAATCCTCCGGCGTCCAGGCATACGACCCAGGCGAGGGGATGCGAAAGCACGAGGCGAAGGACCTGCTCCTCGCTTTGGGGAGCGAAGATATCGCCCTGCCCGGTCATGCCTGACCGGTCACGCCTGACCGCTCCCGCGCGCGAGCACCGAGTTCCGCCGGCCGTAGCCCGCGTAGAGCCCGGCGCCGGCCGCGACGTAGACGGCGAGGAATACTGCCATCAGCGGCTTGCCCGAGGCGGCATGGAATCCGACGTCGATTAGCACCGGCAGGATCATCGCGATGCAGAGGACGAGCGCGGTTGCCGGAATGTAGCCGATCCAGGCGCTTCCAACCCGGAAGCCGCCGAGCGGCACTCGAAACGGCCGCGGCAATTCGGGCCGCTTCGAGCGCAGCCACATTGTGCAGAAGCAGACGGTCGCGAAGGCGAGACCCGCGCCAAGGCTCACAAGATCGGCGAGCATCCCGATCGGGAAGAAAGCAGCGCATATCGCGGAAACGGCACCGAGCACCATGATCCCTTTGTACGGCGTGCGGAACCGCTCGTGTACGTGGCTGAAGAGCGGCGGCAGCATCCCGTCGCGCGACATCTGGAATGTGATACGCGACTGACCGTAAGCATTGATGAGCAGCACGGACGTCAGCCCCATCAATGCGCCGACCTTGACGAATACCGCAACGCCTGGCCGGCCCATCCGGTCCACCGCGAGGGCGACGGGATCGGCGACGCCGAGTTCGCGATAGGGCACGACGCCTGTCAGGACGGCGGCGACCGCGAGGTACAGGACCGTGCACACCAGCAGCGCGCCGAGGATGCCAATCGGCATGTCCCGCTGCGGATTGCGGGATTCCGAGGCTGCCGTCGAAACCGTCTCAAAGCCGAGGTATGCGAAGAACAGAATCGACGCGGCGCGAAAGACGCCGGGCCACCCGAACGCAAACTCACCTTCGTGCGGCGGCACGAACGGTACCCAGTTGCCCGGATCGATGGCGCCGACGCCCACCGCGATCACGATCACGATCACGGCAACCTTCACGACAACCAGGAATGCGTTGACACCGGCGGACTGGCGCACGCCGGCGCAGAGGACGGCTGTCACGGCGGCGATCGCCAGCATGGCCACCAGGTTCAGCGAGAATTCCCCCGAGGAGCCAACAAACGGTGTCGCGAGGTACGACGGCATGATGATGTCGAAATTGCGCAGCAGGCTTGTCAGGTAGCTCGAGAAACCGACGGCCAGCGTCGATGAGGCCAGTGTGTACTCGAGCATCAGCACCCACCCGAGACCCCAGGCAAAAACCTCGCCGAGAGACGCGTAGCAGTAACTGTAGGACGAGCCTGACACGGGCATCGTGGAGGCGAGCTCCGCGTAGCACAGTGCCGTGAGCGCGCAGGCCGTGCCCGCGAGCACGAACGAGATCATCACGGCGGGGCCGGCAAAGTTCGCGGCGGCCGTGCCGGGCAGCACGTAGATGCCGGCGCCGAGTATGCAACCGATGCCGAACAGGACAAGGTGCAGCGGGCCGAGCGTCCGCCGCAGTCCGTGCGACGTGGCGTCCGCCTGCAAGGCTTCGATGGACTTGCAGGCAAACGGGCCTGTTCGAGTGCGAGCGCCTGCGGTCACTGCTGCCACCTTGCAGGAAACGACACTTCATAGCAAAGGCCGGTCCGTCGAGGCGCCTCGCCCGGGTCCGAATTCGTCGCACGCGGGCCACGTGCAACTTTGTTTTTCGGGGCACTACACGCGATGGCGTGCGTCTGCTATGAAGCTACTGTCATACCAGTTCCAAGGATCGATCCATGCTACGCAAAGTTTCGACGGCGACGCTCGCCGCGGCGGTATTCGCGATCGCGTCGGTGCAGGTCGCCGGCGCGACCGGACTTGCCACTTGCGATTCGGGATCGCCGGACGGCTGGCGGCCGCAAGAAAAGCTGACCGGGATACTCAAGGAAAAAGGCTGGGAAGTGCGCAGAGTCAAGGTCGACGGCGGCTGCTACGAGGTCTATGCCATCGACGAAAAAGGCGAGCGTATCGAAGCGTACTTTCACCCGGTCACGCTGGAGCGGGTGATGATCGCGGGCGAGTGAGCGCCGGCGCGCCAACGTCGCGCCGGATGGTGCCGGTGTGGGACCTGGCCGTGCGCGCCCTGCACGGGTCGCTCGTGCTGGCCGTCGCCACCGCGTGGCTGACGCGACACAGCCCAAGCCGGTGGCACGAGTGGCTCGGCTACGCGACGCTTGCGATCGTCGCGGCGCGCACAATATGGGGATTCCTCGGCTCCGGCTACGCGCGCTTTGCGAATTTCGTGCGGCCGGCCGCCGTGACGACCGCCTATGCGCGCGCCGTGCTGGCCGGCCGGGAGGCACGCTTCATCGGGCACAACCCGCTCGGCGGGTGGATGGTCGTGGCGCTGCTGGTGATGGTCTCGCTGGTCGGGCTGACGGGCTGGCTCTATACGACCGATCGCTTCTGGGGTATCGACTGGGTCGAGCGACTGCATTCGACGCTTTCCGACATTCTTTTCGTCTTCGTCGGTCTTCACATCCTGGGCGTCGCATTCACGTCGGTAAGGCATCACGAAAATCTGCCCGCATCGATGCTGCACGGGCGTAAGCGTCTGAACGGCGGGGATGACGGGCGGGGAAGCGCGCCGAGGAACTGAAGCGAACCCAGGTTGCTAGCGTCATCTCCGCCGTCGCCAACTGACCACGCGGCACGCGCTATCATTCCGGGTGCCCGCGTCCCGCGAAAAGCATACGAGGAGATCCAATGCCCAAGCTAATTCTGACCTACTTCGACTTCGACGGCGGCCGCGGCGAGGCCGCGCGCCTGGTGATGCATCTCGCCGGCATCGCGTTCGAGGACCGGCGCATCGCCGGCGCGGACTGGCCCGCGCTTCGCGACACGATGCCGTTCCAGGCGATGCCGGTGCTGGAAGTGGACGGCAAAGTGATCACGCAGTCCAACACCATCAACCGCTACCTCGGCAAGCTTGCCGGCTTGTACCCGAAGGATGCCTGGCAGGCGGCCCTGGTGGACGAAGTGATGGACGCGGTCGAGGACATTTCCACCAAGATTGCCAACACGATCTTCATCGAAGACGAAGCCAAGAAGAAGGCGCGCGAAGTGCTGGCGGCGGGTCCCATCCCGCGCTTCCTGCAGCAGATCGACACCCGGCTCAAAGCGGGCGGCGGCGAATGGTTCGTCGAAAAGCGCCTGACCGTCGCCGACCTCAAGTGCTTCCTGTGGGTGCGCTGGCTCAAGTCCGGAGCGCTGGACAATATCCCCGCCGACATCGTGGACAAGAACGCACCGCTCCTGGCGAAGCACTTTGAGCGGGTCAAGAACCACCCCAAGATCGCGGCGTACTACGCGGCGCGGAGGAAGTGACCGGCAGAGGCCGGCACGGCGGTTGACTGTTTGCGGGGCGCAAGTGCTCCACCGTCAGCGGGCCCTTGTTGAGTTACGCGGTGTATGTCAGACTGTCATACATCTTGACATACAAATGGTGATGCATGGCGGCCTTCAGCCTGCGGCTCCCGGAGGATCTTGAATCACAGCTCGACGAGGAGGCGCGACGCGAAGGCGTGGCGCGCTCCGAAATCGCCCGCGCTGCAATCGCGGAGTTTCTCGCCCAGAAGGAGCGGCAACGAACCATCGCCGCATTCGTCGCGGAAGCGCGCGCTGCGTACGCGAATCCGAAGATTCGCAAGGGCGCCCTCGCCCTGGCCGAAGAAGCCTTGCCGCTCGACAACGAAGGGCTGCACGTCGCCGAAAGCCGGGGGCAGTATCGCGGGAGCCCTGTCACGAGCCGGCGCAGGAGGAAGCGCTGATGAGGCGCGGCGAGGTCTGGACTGCGAACCTCAATCCTTCCCGTGGCGCCGAGATCGGCAAGATCAGGCCCGTGCTGATCGTTCAGGCCGACGAGCTGATTGATGCGGCGACGCCGATGGTCGTCGTGCTGCCGCTGACGACCCGTGTGTACCCGGAGTTCAAGCTGTGGCGGGTCACCGTGCCCGCCCGGGATCGTCTGAAAGACGCCTGCCAGGTCGTCGTCGATCAGCCGCGAGCGCTCGATCGCGCGCGCATCGGCGACGGGCCCCTCACCGCCCTGACCGCGACGGAGCTCGCGGCGGTCGAGCGCAGCCTGCGGGTCGTGCTCGGCATGTACTGAACCTCGCTGGTAAAGCTGACGTCTTGCCAGTACCGGCGTAGATTAGGTACCTCGCCTGGCAAGACATTGTGCGCTTCCTGTAAAACGGTCGACACGCTGCTGATCGCTGCCAGGGAATGCTTGTGAAAGGCGCCTGCCGATGAGCGAACTTACCAAGCCGCCTGCAAACGCTTTTACGGATTCTCCGAAGTGGTCGCGGTCACAGGCCCTGCTCGCCTTCCAATTCTATTGCGAAACTCCATTTGGCCAACTGCACGCCAGAAATCGGAAGATAATCGAATTGGCCCGAATGATTGGTCGAACACCTGGTGCGCTTGCGATGAAGTGCGTGAACTTCGCGAGCCTTGATCCGACGATCCGTGAAAGTGGCCGCACCGGCTTAAGCAATGTTTCTGCACTTGACCGCGCAATTTGGGACGAATTCCACGCCGATTGGGATGGCTTGGTCTCGGAATGCGAAGCGTTGATTTCCTACTTGCTGATAGAAAGGGGCGGAGGCGCTGGGCCACAAGCGGTTCGTGATTCCGCTGATGAGCCAGATTTCTCCGGTAGCTCGCGGATGGCCTTGGTAGAGCAGCGTGTCAATCAGGGTTTCTTCCGACGCGCCGTCCTTAGTGGCTACGGCTATAAGTGCTGCATTTCCGGTGTGCGTGACGAGCGATTCCTTATTGCAAGCCATATCGTACCTTGGAGCGAAGACCCGTCGATTCGCCTGCATCCGGGCAACGGCTTATGCCTTTCGGTGATCCACGACAGGGCTTTTGACAGCCACCTTTTCTCACTAACCGACGATCATCGCATCGTGCTTTCGGCGCAACTGAAAACAACCAGGGACGAGTTCCTTCAGAAAGTCTTCTCGTCCTTGGAAGACGTCCCCATTTCTTTGCCAGACAGGTTTGTGCCGGAGCCCAGCTTTATTGCCCGTCATCGATGCCGGATGACCAATGTGGAGACGGCGGAGGCGTTCCGATGAACATCAATGAGTACGACTACATCTCCGAGCGTGATTTTGACAAGATCTGGGGTGCTCATGCAAAAGTGAACGGCGATCTATATTCTTACGACGAAGCCAAATCATTCCCGATCGAACATGTATGGACGGTATCCGAGGACGAGGACCTTGATGAAAGTAGCTTCAATCTCGGTAACCATTGGTTTGCCTCACCCGGCATCTATGTCATCAATGCACTCGGCTACGTGATCACCGAAAGGCCGTGGAGAGAAGGGGCTCAAGATGCCATTTGGTTCTTGGACGACGACGATCAGGCGCGCGAAGACCGAAGAGAAGCATTCATCCAGGGCTAGTGCGGTCCACTAGGAAGGGACTGCGCAGCTGATGACCGACCGGTACGACTTCCGGTGCTGCAGACGTGCGACTGGATTTTGTCTTGTGATCGATGAGCTCGTCATTTGGCCCAGCGGGTAGCGGCATATTTCTGCCGAGTAAGGCTGTGATAACGGGGCAGCCTATAAGCTACCTAACTGCCTTTCCTTAGCTGGCGGAGTTTCTCAATCGCCCTCAACTGCGCCGCCGCCCTGGCGAGTTCCGCCTGCGCCTCGGCGATCTCCATCGCCCCTACGCGATCGCGTAGCGCTTCTTCGGCTCTCTGCTTTGCAGCCAACGCTGCCGCTTCGTCCAGGTCCTTCGCCCGTGCCGCGGTATCGGCCAGCACCGTGATCTTGTGCGGCTGCACCTCGAGCGCCCCGCCGCCGACCCAGAACAGCAGCTCCTCCCCGCTCTCAGTCTGAACGCGCACTTCGCCGGGCTTCAGCGTCGTCAGGAGCGGCGCGTGTCTCGGCGCAATGCCGATCTCGCCGCCAGAAGCCGGCGCAAACACCATCGTGGCCTCCCCGGCGTGGACTTCGCCTTCGGCGCTGACGATATCGATGTGGATGGTATTGGCCATGTTGATCAGGTGAGAGTCTTCGCCTTCTCAACCGCTTCTTCGATGCCGCCCACCATGTAGAAAGCCTGCTCGGGCAGGTTGTCGTACTCGCCCGCGATGATGGCCTTGAAGCCGCGGATGGTGTCTTTGAGCGACACGAACTTGCCCGGAGTGCCGGTAAAGACCTCTGCAACGTGGAACGGCTGTGACATGAACTTCTGGATTTGGCGCGCGCGGGTCACGGCCAGCTTGTCGTCTTCCGACAGCTCGTCCATGCCGAGGATCGCGATGATGTCCTGCAGTTCCTTGTAGCGCTGGAGGATCGCCTGCACGCCGCGCGCGGTGTTGTAGTGATCCTCGCCGATGACCAGCGGATCGAGCTGGCGGCTGGTGGAGTCGAGCGGATCCACCGCCGGGTAGATACCGAGCGATGCGATCTGGCGGCTGAGCACGACGGTTGCATCCAGATGCGCGAAGGTCGTCGCCGGTGAAGGATCGGTTAAGTCGTCCGCGGGCACGTAGATCGCCTGCACGGAGGTGATGGAGCCGGTCTTGGTCGAGGTAATGCGCTCCTGGAGCACGCCCATCTCTTCCGCGAGTGTCGGCTGGTAGCCCACGGCCGACGGCATGCGCCCGAGCAGCGCCGAGACTTCGGTGCCCGCCAGTGTATAGCGGTAGATGTTGTCGATGAAGAGCAGCACGTCCCTGCCCTTGCCGCCCGCCTGTTTCTCGTCGCGGAAATATTCCGCCATCGTGAGGCCGGTGAGCCCGACACGCAGCCGGCAGCCCGGCGGCTCGTTCATTTGGCCGTACACCATCGCGACCTTTGAGTTCGTCAGGTCCTTCTTGTCGATGACGCCCGATTCCATCATCTCGTGATAGAAGTCGTTGCCCTCGCGCGTGCGCTCGCCGACACCGGCGAATACGGAAAGTCCGCTATGCGCCTTGGCGATGTTGTTGATGAGTTCCAGCATGTTGACGGTCTTGCCAACGCCGGCGCCGCCGAAGAGGCCGATCTTGCCGCCTTTCGCAAACGGAACCAGCAGGTCGATGACCTTGATGCCGGTTTCGAGCAGGTCCTGCCCGCCGGTCTGCTCGTCATATGCCGGTGCCGGGCGATGGATCGGAAGGAAGTCCTTGCTCTTGATCGGACCGCCCTCGTCCTGCGGCCGGCCGAGCACGTCCATGATGCGGCCGAGCGTGCCGTGGCCGACGGGCACCGTAATCGGCGCGCCGGTGGCTTTCACACCCAAGCCGCGCTTCAGGCCTTCGGAGGGGCCCATCGCAATCGTGCGCACGATGCCGTCGCCCAGCTGCTGTTGCACTTCGAGCGTCAGGTCCTGGTCCACGAGCTTGAGCGCCTCGTAAATCGCCGGGATGCCCTCGCGCGGAAATTCCACGTCGATCACCGAACCGATGATCTGCACGATCTTGCCATTCGTCATCATGCGTCTCCGTCCTAAACCGCTGCCGCGCCGCCCACGATCTCCGAAATCTCTTTCGTGATCGCGGCCTGGCGGGCCTTGTTGTAGATGAGCTGGAGCTCGTCGATGATCGTTCCAGCGTTGTCGGTCGCGCTCTTCATCGCGACCATGCGCGCCGCCATCTCGCAGGCCAGGTTCTCGACCGCCGCACGGTAAACCTGCGATTCGATGTAGCGCATCATGTAGCTGCTGATCAGCGCGTCCGGTTCGGGTTCATAAATGTAGTCCCAGCGCTCTTGTAAATCGGAAGCGTCTACGGTTTCGGCAGGCAGCATCTGCCGCAGTTCCGGCTTCTGCGTCATGGTGTTGATGAAGCGGTTGCTCGCGACAAACAGGCGATCGATCTTGCCTTCCTCGTAGAGGTCAAGCATCGCCTTGACCGTGCCGAGCAGGTCCGCGATGTGCGGCTTGTCACCCAGGTGCGTGATGGACGCCTCGATCGGCAGCTTCAGGCGGCGGAAGAATTGCATCGCCTTGCTGCCGATCAGGCACAGGTGCAGTTTCACGCCCTGCCCCTGGTATTCGCGCGCCGCCATAAGCACTTGCTTGAACACGTTGACGTTCAGCGAGCCGCACAGTCCGCGATCCGAGCTAACCACGATGATGCCGACCGACTTAACATCGCGCTCGACCAGGAACGGGTGCCGGTGATTCGGGTTCGCCACGCGCAAATGCCCGATGACGCTACGGATCTTGTCCGCATAGGGGCGCGCCGCCTTCATGCGCTCCTGGGCGCGACGCATCTTGCTCGCAGCGACCATTTCCATGGCCTTGGTGATCTTCTGCGTGCTCTTGATGCTCGCGATCTTGACCCGGATTTCCTTCGTGCCGGCCATGGTCGTTTACCAGGCTCCCGTCGCCGCGAAGTCTTCGCAGATTTTCTTGTAGCCCGCCTCGACTTCCTTGCTGAGTTCCGGCATGTCGTTGACCTGACGCAGGAACTGCGCATGACCAGTTTTGGCGAAAGCCTGTAAGGCCTCCTCAAAAGCAACGACCTT
>JANPCY010000328.1:0-1913 GCA_031431175.1 Steroidobacteraceae bacterium
CTACAAGCTATTGTCCAGTTTGGCGCCCGAATCCGTATTCAAGCACGTATAAATGCCCGTGGTCAGCAAGGTCGACATTTGAGCCAGCATCTGCGAATCGCAATGATCGCGGCCTGTCCCTTTCCGGCCGCTCGTGGAACCCCAATCCGTATCTATCGCATTGCCGAAGCACTCAGTAGCCGCGGTCACGACGTCAACGTATTCACGTATCACCTTGGGTCCTCCGGGGCCAACACGTTCCGAATCCATCGCATCGTGGCAGTCCCGACCTATAAGCGAGAGGTGCCCGGACCGAGTTACCAGAAGCTTCTCTTGCTCGATCCGCTGCTCGCTATCAAGCTCGTTCGTTCGTTACGCGCCTCCCGCTACGACTTGATTCACGCACACCATGCCGAGGGACTGCTCACCGCGCTGCCGTCGCACTGGCTGTTCCGAGTGCCACTCGTCTTCGACGTGCATACGCTCCTTGAGAACGAGCTCCCGCACTATCCGCTCGGACTGCCGCGACGCTTGCTTGCACGCCTTGGCCGGGCCATGGACCAGACTTTGCCGGCTCGTTCGGATCACGTGATCGCGGTGTCCGACACCATCCGCGCAGCACTCGTGAAAAGCTGCGCGGCTCGAGGACCTGAGATTTCCGTTATTCCGAATGGCGTCGAGGACGAGTTCTTCGCCGCGGGCATAGTCCGCGCTGCCGAGCGCGGTACGGGTGCACCCAACCTCGTGTTTGCGGGTAACCTGGCCGCATATCAAGGGATCGAGTCTCTGCTACGCGCGTTCGCCATAGCTCGTCGGACGCGACCCGATCTGCGACTGCGGATTCTCACTGATGACTCCTTCAATTCCTACGAACCGTTGGCGAGAGAGCTCGGCATACGCGATGGCATCGGAGTTGAGCGGGTTGGTCTCCCGGAGCTGCCGCGTGAGCTTGCCGCGGCGGACGTGGCCGTAAATCCGCGCAGTGACTGCGCCGGGTTGCCGCAGAAGCTCCTAAATTACATGGCCAGCGGCTGCCCGATCGTCTCATTTGCGGGCTCCGCGCGACATGTCGTGCATGAGCGTAATTGTCTGATCGTGGAGGATCACGATGAGAGTGGACTGGCGCGGGCGGTTCTGCGCCTGCTCGACCACCCAGAGCTCGCGCGCCGACTCGGCTCCGCGGCGCGTGCTTACGCACGGGCCGAGTTCGGGTGGGAACAGACCGCGGCACGCATCGAGCAGGTCTACGAAGGGGTGCTGAAGACGCGGCGAAGGTCCGTATGACTGCGCAAGGTGTGCAACCACAGCGGCCCATTTTTTCGGGTCGAGCCACTGGGCGGTTTCCCGCGGTCGGAGCCGTCGTCGTCAACTTCAACGGCGGGGATCGCGTGCTGCGGGTCGTCGAAGCGCTCGCGCGACAGAGCCATACACTCGCTGAGATCGTCGTGGTCGACAATGCATCCGTGGACGGGAGCCCGCAGTCGATCCGTGAGCGATTTCCCGCCGTCCGAATACTCGAGCTTGGGTCGAACACGGGTCTCTCGAACGCGAGAAACGTGGGACTTCGCGAGCTCACGAGCGCCCTCGCATTGCTGATCGATCACGATATCTATCCGGATGAACAATGCGTGGAACTCATGGTGCGGGCGTGCGAAGCCACCGGGGCAGCAGTTGTCTGTCCACGAATTCGCCTCCTGCCAGAAAGCGACATCATCCAGGTCGAAGGAGCGGAGCCACACTTTCTGGGAACACTGATTCTGCGCCACGGTTATCAGCGTCTCGATCGCACGCCGCCGAGCCCCGGTTATGTGATGGGCTGCCCGGGCGGCTGCATGCTGGTGCGGCGCCAGGAAATCCTCGATGCTGGCGGCTTCGACGAGCTCTTCTTCTTCTATCTCGAGGACCTGGAGTTCTCGCTGCGACTGCGCGCGATC
>JANPCY010000329.1:0-2044 GCA_031431175.1 Steroidobacteraceae bacterium
GTCGCTGGGCATCAGCGAACAGTGCCTGGATCCGCCTGCACTGCCGTTCCGGGAACAGGGCCGCCACCGATGACTCGAATTTCTGCATCAACAGGGGGTAGCCCTCGATGCGGCGCTTGCGGTGTCCGATGGGATAGTCCACCTGGACGCGCGACGTGCTGCTGCCGTCCCTGAAGGACATCTGGATCGCATTGCCGATATATCGCTTGTCAGGTGCGTAATAGTCGGCCGTAAACTGAGGGTTTTCCTGGACCACCATGCGCGCTCGCAGCCGGTCGATGCGTGGGTCGCCGGCAATGCTGTCTTCGTAGTCCCGCGCGCCGAGGCGGCCAAAAATCAACGGCACGGCCACCATGTACTGGATGCAATGGTCACGGTCCGCCGGATTGCCGAGCGGGCCAGTCTTGTCGATGATCCGCACGCCCGGTTCCTGGGTTTCGATGACGATGCGCTCGATCGAGTCGAGCCGGTCCTTGACCTGGGGGTGCAGCTGCATGGCGCATTCAACCGCCGTCTGCGCGTGGAACTCGGCGGGATAGCTGATCTTGAACAGCACGTTTTCCATGACGTAGCTGCCGAACGGCTGGCGGTAGGTAAAGGGCTGACCCTTGAACAGCACGTCGTAGAAGCCCCATTTGGGCGCCGACAGCGCCGATGGATAGCCCATCTCGCCGCTCATCGCGATCAGCGCATGGCGCAGGCCGCGGCTGGTCGCATCGCCGGCCGCCCAACTTTTGCGCGAACCGGTATTCGGGGCGTGCCGGTAGGTGCGCAGTGCCCCGCCGTCAATCCACGCATTGGATGCTGCATTGATGATGTGTTCGCGGGTGCCGCCGAGCATGGCCGTGACCACGGCCGTGGTCGCAACGCGCACCAGGATCACGTGATCGAGCCCGACGCGATTGTAGGAATTCTCGAGCGCCGTAACGCCCTGGATTTCATGGGCCTTGATCATTGCCGTCAGCAGGTCGCGCACCGTCAGAGGCTTGCGCCCTTCGGCGACCGCTTTGCGCGCCAGCCAGTCGGCGACGGCGAGTATGCCGCCGAGATTGTCGGATGGATGGCCCCACTCGGCCGCAAGCCAGGTGTCGTTGAAATCGAGCCAGCGGATCATCGTGCCGATATTGAATGCAGCCTGCACGGGGTCGAGCTCGTAGCTCGTTCCCGGCACCCGCGCGCCACCGGCCATGGTCGCGCCAGGCACGACCGGGCCCAGCAGGCGCGTGCAGGCCGGATAGGCGAGCGCCTGGAATCCGCAGGCCAGCGTGTCCATCAGGCAGTAGCGTGCCGTCTCGTAGGCGACCGGGCTATCGATCACCGCATCGCGCGCGTAATCGGCGATGTCCGCCAGAACGCGGTCCGGTGGCGGGCGTTCGGCCGACCGGCTGTCGTGATGACTCATGCGGGCATGCTCAGCGCTGGTCCGCGGGCGGGACCTTGCGCGGCTCCGGCCCGGTGTAGTTCGCGCTTGGACGGATGATCTTGCCGTCCTGGCGCTGCTCGATCACATGCGCGCCCCAGCCCGTTGTGCGCGACATCACGAACAAGGGCGTGAACATCGCAGTCGGTACGCCCAGCAGGTGATAGGCGACAGCGCTGAACCAGTCGAGATTGGGAAACATCCGCTTGATTTCCCACATGACCGATTCGATGCGCTCCGCGATGCGATACATGCGATCGTCACCGGCCTCGGCCGCAAGGCTCGCGGCAACGCGCTTGATCACCGCGTTGCGCGGATCGGAAATCGTGTAGACCGGGTGTCCAAAGCCGATGATGACTTCTTTTGCTTCAACGCGGCGCCGGATGTCCCGCTCGGCTTCATCGACATTGCGATAGCGTTGCTGAATCTCGAATGCGACCTCGTTGGCGCCACCGTGCTTGGGGCCGCGCAGCGCGCCAATTGCGCCGGCGATGCAGGAATACACGTCCGAGCCGGTGCCGGCGATGACGCGGGCCGTGAAGGTGGATGCATTGAATTCGTGTTCGGCGTAGAGGATCAGCGAAGTGTGCATGGCCCGGACCCAGCTGGCCGGCGGCGCCTTGC
>JANPCY010000330.1:0-15396 GCA_031431175.1 Steroidobacteraceae bacterium
CAACAAATTCGCGAGTATCGGCATGGTCTGGCGCCGTTCGACGACGCCGATGACGGACTGAAGCGCGGCAAGCAAGGACTCGCGTTCGGCACTAAATTTCATCTGTGCACCTGGATTAAATTAATGATTCTTATGACTGTAGTAGTAATAGAGCAGCGCATTTTCGGTGGAAAAC
The DNA here is from genome assembly GCA_031431175.1 of Steroidobacteraceae bacterium. GTDB lineage: Bacteria > Pseudomonadota > Gammaproteobacteria > Steroidobacterales > Steroidobacteraceae > SCUD01. The sequence goes on from JANPCY010000330.1 coordinate 176, forward strand.
CCCTGAAAATCCACCCACCGCAACAGCTTGCACGAAGTATAAGTACAGATGTTGCCTGCGGTTTTCCTCTGTCTCCCCTGTGGATCCCCTGTGGAGTAAAAAGCACCCAGAGCAATCCCACACATTATCCACATCAACCGGCCAGGATTCTCAACAGGTTCAGGTAATCCTCACCAATACGCCAATCACTCTCGCGCAGGTTCTTCACACGGTCGCAGGCATGCAGGACGGTTGTGTGATCACGCCCACCGAAGGCGTCACCTATCTCCGGCAGGCTGTGGTTCGTCAATTCCCGGGCAAGCGCCATGGCAACCTGGCGGGGCCGGGCGATCGAGCGGCTGCGGCGCTTGGAAAGCATGTCCGACATGCGGATCTTGTAGTACTCAGCAACTGTCTTCTGGATGTTCTCGATCGTGACGAGGCGTTCCTGCAGCGCCAGCAGATCCTTAAGCGCCTCGCGAGCGAATTCGAGGGTGATTGGCCGGCCCGTGAAGCGCGCGGTCGCGAGCACCCGGCGCAGCGCCCCCTCAAGCTCGCGGACATTGGAGCGGATCCGCTTGGCGATGAAGAAGGCGACCTCTTCGGGGAGGGTTTCGCCACTGGCTTGCGCCTTGCCGATCAGGATTGCCACGCAGGTTTCGAGTTCCGGCGGCTCGATGGCGACCGTCAGGCCCCACCCCATGCGGGATTTCAGCCGCTCCTCGAGGCCGGCCACTTCCTTGGGATAGCGGTCGCAGGTCAAGATGATCTGCTGTTGGCCCTCCAGCAGCGCGTTGAAAGTGTGGAAAAACTCTTCCTGGGAGCGGTCCTTGCCGGCAAAAAACTGGATGTCATCGATCAGCAGCCCATCCAGCGTGCGGTAAGCCTGCTTGAATGCCGCGATGGTGTTGTGCTGCAGCGCGCGGACCATGTCGCTGACGAAGCGCTCGCTGTGCACGTAGGCAATGCGCGCGGCGGGATTGCGCTCCCGCATCAGGGCGCCAGCCGCGTGCATCAGGTGAGTCTTGCCAAGCCCGACGCCCCCGTAGATGAAAAGTGGGTTGTAGGCTTTGCCAGGGTTTTCGCCGACCTGTGTGGCGGCCGCGCGCGCCAGCTGATTGCTCTTGCCCTCGACGAAGGTCGCGAACGTGAAATCGGGGTTGAAACGGCCGCCGACAACCCCCGCTTCGCGCTTTCGCGCAGCGGCGGGCACTGCCGGTTCCGGCGCAGACTGTATGTCGTCGCGCCGCGAGCCGACCTCGAGCACGACGCGGGTCTCCGAGCCGTCACTTGCCGCGCCGACCAGCTGCTCGATGCGGTTGAGGAGATTCTGTTCGATCCAGGAGACGACGAAGCGATTCGGAGCAAGCAGCACGAGGGCGCCGTTGCGCCCGACAGCCTGCAGCGGCCGCACCCAGGTGTTGAACTGCTGCTCCGGCACCTCTTTTTCCAGTTGACGCAGACAGCGGTGCCAAAGCGAGCCCTGCACGAGCAACTCCTCCTGGGCGCCCGAGTCTATAACCGCGACCGGGGCCGCGCCAGAGTTATCCACAGCCCGCATCGGTTGACAGCGAGGGCGGCGCTCCGTAACCTTGCGGCCCTTTGCCTGCATCGGCAGGCCTTTATTTTTCAAAGGTTTGGGGCCGTTATCCATGAAGCGCACCTACCAGCCAAGCAAGATCAAACGCAGGCGCACCCACGGGTTCCGCGCCCGCATGGCGACCAAGAAGGGTCGCCAGGTTCTGAAGCGCCGCCGCGCCAAGGGCCGTAAGCGCCTGGCTGTCACCGAACTCCGCTGACGAGTGGATTTACGTCAGGGCGCGCGCGTCTGCGGGCCGGCCAGAAGCTCTCCACCGCCGCCGAATTTGAGCGCGCGCGCAAGAGCAAGCGCCGGGAGGCCGATGCGCTGTTCTCGGTCCAGTGGATCGAGAACGACCGCGGGTGTGCGCGGATCGGCATGGCCGTCGGTGTGCGTGCCGTGGGCGCGGCCGTCACGCGCAATCGCGTGCGGCGGCTGATCCGCGAATCATTCCGTTTGCGCCGGCAGGAGCTACCAGCCGTGGATATTTTCGTCATCGCGAGGGCCGGGGTGCGCAGCGCAAGCAACGCGCAGATGTTCGCGAGCCTCGCGCGCTTGTGGCAGGAAGTCCGGGCCGCACGATGAAAGCGCTGCTGCAACTGCCGATACGGGTTTACCGCTGGCTGATCAGCCCGCTGCTCGGCCCGAACTGCCGTTACCACCCGAGCTGTTCCAGCTACGCGCTGGAAGCCATCGAAAAACATGGCGCCATGCGCGGCAGCTGGCTGTCGGTCAGGCGCGTCTGCCGCTGCCACCCCTGGGGCGGTGACGGTTATGACCCGGTGCCCTAGGTGCGCAGCTGATGGAACAGCAACGCATCTTCCTGTGGGTCGGCCTGCTCCTCGTCCTGTGGCTCAATGTCGATGCCTGGATGAAGGACGCCGCCGCGCCGCAGGCCGCTCCCGCGGCGGTGACAGTGGCCGCCCCCGCGCTTGCAGGCGGCGTGCCAGGCGCAACACCCGCGAGCGGCGCGCTTTCCGATGAGCTGCCGAGCGTGTCCGGGGAAACGCCGGCGGCAGCCGCGCCGGACGCGGCGCCTGCCGAAGCTTCAGCAGCAACGGCGGGCAAGATTCGTGTTGTTACCGATGTGCTGGATCTGGACCTGAATCTGGCGGGCGGTGAATTTGTCCGTGCGGATTTGTTGGGATACCCACGCCAGAAGGACGATCCAGCCACGCCGGTACGATTATTCAACACCGATTCGAAGGATTCGCAGTTCCTGTTCCAGTCAGGCCTGACGAGCGGCGAAGCGGGCCGGCCCGAGCCGAACCACAAGGCCGAATTCAGCGCCACCGCCAGCGAATACCGCTTGGCCGAAAGCGCGGACGAGTTGCGCGTGCCGCTCTCCTGGTCGGATGGCGCCGGTCTTACGGTGACGAAGACGTTTATATTCCATCGTGGCGGCTATGCCGTGGACATCCAGTACCACGTCGCGAATGCGGGCGCGGCACCCGTCCGGCTCGCTTCCTATGCGCAGCTATTGCGCCACTGGGAGGAGACCAAGCGCTCGATGTGGAATGTCGAGAGCTACGCCTTCCGCGGCCCGGCAATCTATGACGGCGAGACCTATCAGAAGCTGGACACCGAGGACGAGGAGGATCAGGCGCTCTCGCGGTCGATCACCAACGGCTGGGTCGCGGCGCTGCAGCACCATTTCGTCGCGGCAATCGTCCCCGCGGCCGGGCAGCCGTACCAGTACGAATTGCGCGTCAAAGACCGCGATTTCCTGCTGCGCGTGGTCGGGCCAGCGCAGACCGTGCCCGCTGGCGGAAGCCTCGAGCTGACCGAAAAACTTTTCGTCGGCCCGAAGCTGCAGGAGCAGTTGCAGGCGACCGGGCCGGAACTCAGGCGCACGGCGGACTACGGCAAGCTGACGATCCTCGCGCAGCCGTTGTTCTGGATCCTGTCGAAGGTCCACGGCGTGATCGGCAACTGGGGCTGGACCATCATTCTCGTGACGCTGCTGATCAAGCTCGTGTTCTACAAGCTGTCGGAAACGAGCGGCCGCTCGATGGCGAAGATGCGCACGGTCGCGCCGCGGCTCAAGGCGCTCCAGGAGCGCCACAAGGACGATCGCGAAGGCCAGGCGCGCGCGATGATGGAGCTCTACAAGCGCGAGAAGATCAATCCGGTCGCGGGCTGCCTGCCGGTGCTGGTGCAGATCCCGTTTTTCCTCGCGTTCTACTGGGTTCTGCTGGAGAGCGTCGAGATGCGCCAGGCGCCGTTCATGGGCTGGATCCAGGATCTTTCGGCGCGCGACCCGTTCTTCATCCTGCCGATCCTGATGGGCGCCGCGATGTTCGGGCAGTTCAAGCTGAACCCGACGCCGCCGGATCCGGTACAGGCCAAGATCTTCGCGTTCATGCCGCTCGTGATGACGGGGATGTTCATGTGGTTCCCGTCCGGCCTGGTGTTGTACTGGCTTACGAACACGCTCCTGTCCATCGCCCAGCAGTGGAAAATCAACCGCGTAGTCGAGGCGGAGGACAAGAAGCGGCGCACTGGTTGAAGTTCAAGGAGACAAAGCATGATTTCCGCATATCGAAACCTGCTGACCGCCGCCGCGATGGCGGCCACCCTGGCCACCGCGCCAGCCGCGCTGGCCGCGGAACCGCCGGAGGCGACCACGGTGGTGACCGTGTATATCAACGCCCACGGAGGAAACTCCATCGCCAGGGAAGCCAACGAGACCCACGCGAAAATGGAAAAGGAAGGATGGCGCTTCGCGGACCTTGAGGTGCATGCCGAGAATGGCGACACCGAGGGCGCCTGGATCACCTACGTCAAGCCCTGACGCGCCACGCGCTGATACCGACACCATTGTTGCGGCGGCCACGCCGCCCGGCCGCGGCGGCATCGGGATCGTGCGGATTTCCGGGCCCGTAACGCGCGCGATCGCAGAATCCATGCTGGGCCATGTGCCGCAGCCAAGACACGCGGATACCGCCGTGTTTGCGGATGCCGATGGCCGCGCAATCGATACCGGCCTCGCGCTTTTCTTCCCTGCACCGCGATCATTCACGGGCGAGGACGTGCTGGAACTGCATGGCCATGGCGGCCCGGTCGTGATGGACCTGATCATCCGCCGCGCCACTGAACTCGGCGCCCGGCTTGCGCGACCGGGCGAATTCAGCGAACGGGCTTTCCTGAACGACAAGATCGACCTCGCGCAGGCCGAGGCCATCGCGGATCTGATCGGCGCGGGTTCCGCAGAAGCGGCGCGCGCGGCGCTCAGTTCACTCGTCGGCGAATTCTCGCGCGAGCTACGGTCCCTGACCACGCAGATCATGGAACTGCGCGTTTTCGTCGAGGCTGCGATCGACTTTCCGGACGAGGATGTCGAATTCCTGGATAGCCCCGCGGTGCGCGGCCGGCTCTCCGGTATCGCCGAAAGCTTCGAACGGATCGGGCGCTCCGCGAACCAGGGCCGCGCCTTGTCGGAAGGGCTCACGGTTGTGATCGCGGGGCGACCGAATGCGGGCAAGTCGAGCCTGCTCAATGCGCTTGCGGGCCACGACGCGGCGATCGTGACGGGTATTCCCGGCACCACACGCGATTTGCTGCGTGAACGTATCGAGATCGACGGCCTGCCGATTCATGTGATCGACACGGCGGGCCTGCGTGACAGCCCGGATGTTATAGAGGAGGAGGGCATCCGCCGTGCGCGCGCCGAGATGCGACGTGCGGATCTCGTGCTCTACCTGATCGACTCGAGCGCGGGCGCTGCGCGGGGCGAGTTCGAAGCAGAAACGAGCGATCCGCCGGTTCTGCCCGTGTGGAACAAGACCGACATCGCCGCGCCGCCGGCGGGCCATACGGGGATCGCGATCTCTGCGCTGACCGGGGCGGGCCTGCCGGCGCTTCGCGAACGCCTGAAAGCCGCCGCCGGTTATCGTGCGGGCGACACCGGCGTGTTTTCGGCAAGGCGAAGGCATCTCGATGCGCTCGCGCGCGCAGAGCGGCTGGTGCAATCCGCCGCCGTCAAGCTTGCGGAGCGCGCGGCTTTTGAGCTGGTTGCCGAAGATTTGCGTCTTGCTCAGCAGGCGCTCGGTGAGATCACCGGAGAAGTCACGAGCGATGCGCTGCTGGGCGCCATTTTCGCGGGATTCTGCATTGGCAAATGATTGGCGCCAACCGGGCGCTCCAAACGCCGGGCAACAGACTGCAAGGCCGCCAACCGCCGTGGCGCACTGAGCGCCGGGATTTCTTCAAAATACCGGCGCAGCCGGGTAGGCATCGAGCACTGGACCGAGCGCCTCCTTCAGCGGGCCCAGCCAGGGCTCGAAATGCCGCCAGTGATCGACGGCATCACGATAGAGGGGTTGACGAACCTGTTCGGAACTCGCGGTTCGTACTGCGCGTTCGTTGTCGTAGAAATGCAGGCAGCCCTCTTCGAAGGGCAGGCCGCAGTATTCGAGCAGCCTGCGTACTTCGGTCTCGGTGTCCTCGATGATGCGTTCGTAACTGACCCGATGAACGCGACCCGGCAATACCGCGTCGAAATGTGCCATCAGCTCGACGTAATCGCGGCAGTAGCGGCCGAGCTCGGCAAGATCGTAGGTGAACGCCTGTCCGTGCGCGAAATGCTGCTTGAACGCCGAGAAACAGCAGCCGAGCGGATGGCGGCGCGCATCGATGATCTTCGCATGCGGCAGCATCAGGTGGATGAGGCCCACGTGCGCGAAGTTGTTCGGCATCTTGTCGATGAAGAACGGCGCAGCGGTCTTGCGCTGGATGCGGGTCTGTTCGATATAGCGCTCGCCGAGCGCGCGCAGGTCGGTGGCACCGAGTATGGCGAGCACCCCGGGGTACTTCGATTCCTGCGACCGACTCTTTCGCTTGCCGAGCCCGCGTGCGATTGCAATGACGTCCGGGAGCTCCGTCGTGCCCTCGACCGCTGAATGGCTGGACAGGATCTGCTCCAGCAGCGTCGAACCCGAGCGGGGCAGCCCGACAATGAAAATGGGGTCGGGAGCAGCCGCCCCGAAGGCGCCACGTTGCGCGAAGAACTCCTTTGAAAACAAGGCCATGGACCGCGCCACACGGTCTGCGTTTTCGTCGGCCTTATAGTTGATCTGGGCCCGCCGTAGTCGGTTGCCCTGCCGATACTGCGAGAAGGCCTCTTCCCAGGAACCCTGATCTTCGCGCGCCTTCCCAAGAGCGAAATGGAAGTGATAACGATCCGCCGGGGTCAGGTCGGTACGCGCAAGCTGGGCCTGCATGACGGCGATTTCCGCGGGTTCAAAGCGGAAGGTCTTAAGATTCGCAATACTCCACCAGGATTCGCCCAGACCCGGACGCAGTGCGACCGAGCGCCGGTAGGCGGCGATCGAGTCCTCACGCCGCCCGGCCGATTTGAGCGCGTGACCGTAACTCATCCAGGCGTTCGGGTGATTCGGGTACTCAACGAGCACGCCTTCATAGATTTCAATTGCGCGGCCGAATTCGCCGATGCGTCCGAGGATCGCCGCCATGAGATTGCGATAACCGGGGTTATCGGGCTCCAGGGCGAGCACCCGCTCGATCTCGGCCAGCGCCTGGGCCCCCTTGCCTTGCCTGTACAGGATCGTCGCATAGTTGTGCCGCGCGGCCGCGAAGCTCGGCGCAAGTACCAGGCAGCGCATGAGCAGGACCTCGGAGTCTCCGAAGCGCCCGAGCTTTGCGGCGACCGCGGCCAGCATGCGGAGTGCAGCAACATCGTTCGGGTGCTGTTTCAGGTGCGCGCGCAACAGCGTCTCGGCCTGAGCGATTTGGTTATCTGCGAGTGCTGCGCCCGCCTCGAGCAGGCTTGGATCGCGTGAGGCGAATTTCAGGTGCTGCGTATAGGCCGCATCGGCCCCTTCGGAATCGCCGCGCGCACCGAGGTGGTCCGCAAGTGCGCGCCAGGCCTCGCCGAGATCCGGCTTGAGCTCCACCGCGCGCCGGAGCGCCGCGACAGCCTCGTCGCCGCGACGGGCGGCGCCAAACGTGAGGCCCAGCTCGTAATGCGCCGCGAACCAGCCGGACTGCGCCTGCGCGAGCGGCTCGAGCGCCATTAGCGCCGCAGGCAAATCACCGCCGCGCCGCCGCGCAATGCCAAGCAAGAGCTGGGCGCCAGGCTGCCCCGGCACCGATTTCAGGATCTCGGCCGCCTGCTCGGCCGCGCGTGCAGGATCGGAAGTCAGCAATTTCTGCGCGTGAGCCAGCGCGACCGCCACGGGACCGACGGGCGCGCCGGTCTGATTCTGATCGCCGGTCACGACGGCGGGGCAGCTCCTGCGGTAGTCGCGCGCGGATGGCGCCAGCGCATCCAGAAGTAGACGGGCAGTCCGACGAGTGCGAGTGCGAGCGCCCACAGAAACGGCTCCTTGCCGATGCCGATGAAGGCGAACACGGTAAATGCCGCGCCGCCGATGCCGAACAGCCAGGGCATCCGCCCGAGTGAGCCGGGCTCGCGGCGCCACAGGTACAGCAACGCGAGCGCGCAACACAGGTAAAGCGGGAGATTCGCTGCGGCGACCAGTTCGGTCAGGAAGGTGAAACCCGCGACCAGCGACTCATTGGCGCTCATCAGCGCGATGGCGCTCGCGAACACGCCGGTGACAATGAGGGCCGCGGCGGGCGCACCGCGCGAATTGCTCTGCGCGAGAAACTCCGGCAGCAGGCGGTGCGAGGCGAGCGTGCGCGTCAGCTCGCCGACGACGAGGGTCCAGCCATTCAGCGCCCCCAGGCCGCTCACAACGACAAACAGTGCGATCCAGCGTCCGCCGCCGCCGATTCCCAGCAGGCTGTCGAGCAGCACCACGAACGGCGCGTCGGATGCGGCGAGCGTCGCCTGCGGCACGAGCAGCATGCCGATCACGACGATGGCGATGTAGACGATCGCGACGATCAGCGTGCCGACCAGCGTCGCGCGCGGGATGGTCCGCTGCGGATCGGTAACCCGCCCGGCCGGGATGGTCGCGGACTCGAAGCCGAGCATCGCGAAGAGAGCGATCGCCGAGGCCGCCATGGACGCTGCCAAGCCGATTGGCGGCGTAGCCGGCAGGTTGGCGGTGTATGTCGCAGGCTCCGACAGGATTGCGACGCTGCCGAGCACCATGACGAGCAGGAGCGGCGTCAGCTTCAGCGCGACGGTGACGATCTGCACGCGACCGCCGGTGCGCGCGCCGAACAGGTTGACGATGATGAACAACCACATGAAGCCGACGGCAAGAAATGCCGCCGGAATCGCCTTCAGCGCCGGGAAGACGGCGACGACATAGCCGACGACGGCGACTGCGATTGCGGCGTTCGTCACCCAGACCGAGATCCAGTAGCACCACAGTGCCGGAAATGCGACCGGCTCGCCGAGCGTCGCCCGCACATAACCGAATGGCCCATCGGCCTCCGGCAGCCTGCGCGCCAGCTTCGCGAAAACGATCGCGAGGCAGGCGCAACCGACCACGACCGCTGCCCAACCTGTCAGCGCGTTGAGCCCATAAGGCGCAAGCGAGGCGGGCTGTATGAATATGCCCATGCCGATCGTGTTGCCGACCACGAGCGCGGTGCACATCCAGAATCCCAGTTGGCGCGTATTCATCGACTACCCCCGGTAATTAATCGACCTTCCTTTATGGCGGCCGCGATCTTGCGGAGCGTCTCTACATCCGCAAGCGGATCGCCGGTAACTGCGATCATGTCGGTAAACTTGCCGGGCGCGATGGACCTGAGGTCGCGCTCCTGGCCGAGGCAGCGTGCTGCATCGATGGCGGCCGCACTTATCGCGCCGAGCGGACTTAGTCCATAGCGCACCATGTACGCGAACTGCCGCGCATTGTCACCATGCGGAAAGATGCCGACAGCGGCGCCGCAGCCGATCTTCACGTCGGCGCGCACGATGACGGTCCCGGCCAATGCAGGCGCTGTGGCCACGCCGAGTGTCGCGAGAAGCGACCAGATGGCGGCACGGCGCCGTTTATTCATGATGCGATCTCCGGCAGGCCGGTATGGGCGGCGTGTAATAATAGTTGAACTCGACTATTGCAACGAATCATCATGTGTACATGCGAATCCTCCTCACACTGATATTGGCCCTTGCCACGGCCGTCAGCACCGCGGGCCCCCGTGCGCGAGAACTCGGCGTGCCCTTTGATGGCGAGCCGGGGCCGCTGAATGCCATCACCGATGTGGTCGGCGTGACCGTTGGCCAGGTGACGCTCATTGAAGATCTGGAAGGCGGCAAGAAGGTGCGCACCGGAGTCACCGCGATCCTGCCGCGCGGGCGCGACAGCCTCAAACTCCACTCATTCGGCGCCTGGTTCGCGCTGAACGGCGCTGGCGAGCTGACCGGTACGACCTGGCTTGAGGAGTCGGGAGAACTCGAAGGCCCCGTACTCCTGACCAATACGCACAGCGTCGGCGTCGTGCACGATGCGGCCATCGCCTGGCGCGTGCGCCAGGGCGATCCGGACGCGACCGGATACTGGTGGTCGTCCGCGGTCGTTGGCGAGACCTGGGACGGGTACCTCAACGACATCAATGGATTCCATGTGCGCGCCGCGCACGTGGACCAGGCCCTTGAAATGGCGGCGGCCGGACCGGTTGAGGAGGGCAATGTCGGCGCCGGCACCGGCACGATCTGCTACGAGTTCAAGTGCGGCATTGGCACCGCCTCGCGCAGCGTCACGCTGGACGGCCGCGAGCACATCGTCGGCGTGCTGGTCCAGGCCAATCACGGCTTGCGCGATGGCCTGCGCGTCGCGGGCGTCCCAATCGGCCGGCATTTGCGTCAGGATCGCGTCTACAGCCAGGACAACGAAGCCGCGAGCGAGTCGGGCTCGATCATCATCGTCGTCGCAACCGATGCGCCATTGCTGCCGCATCAGCTGAAGCGCATCGCGAAACGCGCTGGCATGGGTCTCGCGCGCATGGGCTCGATCGCGAGCAACGGTTCCGGCGATATTTTCATCGCGTTCTCGACGGCGAATGCGGCCGCCTTGCGCGGGGCACCGCTCTCGCTCGCCGAGGTCATCCCCAATGAGCAACTCGATGGGCTGTTCGAGGCCACCGCACAGGCAACCGAGGAAGCAATCGTGAACGCCATGATCGCCGCCCGCGATATGGAAGGCACGGCGGGCCGCTATGCGAAGGCGCTGCCGCACGCGGATCTGGCCGCACTCCTCAAGCACTACAGGCGGCTGGTCAAGTAGCGGCCGCACCAGTGCCCGGGCCGGAGATCCGGCTCATGGATCGCGCTTACCCCCCGTCTTTTTGACAAACTTTTCGCGCGCAGCCCGGAAATAGGCGAGCGTGGCAGCGCGCTCCTGCTCATTGTTGTAATTGCTGTTCGCTTCCGCGGCGGCGACCACGCGATCCATCCAGGCGACGAAATAGGCGGCATCTTCCGCAGCGCTTTCCGGCCCGCCCGGCAGCTCGAGGTAAATCGGCCCGGTGCTCGCATACGGATAGAGGTCGAACACGAGCGGATCAGCGTGCTCATTCCAGGCTCGCAACAGCAGCCAGCCGCCGCGCGGCAGCGAAATCTCGCCGCTGGCATCGAGACTCCGGCGGTCGCCCGTCAGTTCGAACGTCCGTATGACCTTGCCGTTGTAAACGAGTTCGAAATGATCGACCGCGACGGGCGAGCGCAGCGCCACCCGGAACGGCACCGGTCCCGAGGCTTCGCGCAGCACGCCGCCCGGGCGCAGCCCGGCGAGTTCGAGCCCGAGCAACGGGCCATTGCTGACGAAATTCCGCCCTTCCTTCAGCGCCGAATAAAGCGCGGCGCGTGTTTTTGCGCCGCCGGTTTCGAGGAACACGCGGGTCACGCCGGCCGGACCGCGGAGCGATGCGTAATTCGCCATCGCGTCGGTGCCAGCCCCCGCGGAAACGCGGTAGCCGAGATTCAATAGCCGATACCAGATGGCCGCGGTTATCCGGTGATCTGAAAACCCCATGACCTCGAGGTAGTCCACCTTGCCCTCCGCCACATCGGCGGGCAGCTCGTAGCTCAGCGAGCGATCCGTTTCCGGCAGGATTTCCGCGTCGGCCGGGTGGACATAGCCGACCAGCGCGCCCTGTGCGTGCGCAAGGTCCGCGATCGCGCCGTTGTGCGGCCAGGGGCTCGCAAACGCTGTGTGACGGTACGCCGCAAAATCGGGCAGCAGCAGGTGATCCGACAGCTGCAGGAGTCCGAGATGACCCCACAGGCTCGTGTGGAATTCCTGGGCATGAAACAGCACACGCCCGCCGCTTGCGGGATCGGGGGCGGCGCTGAAATACCCCACGTCCGGGATGCGTTCTTCCTTGTTGACGATCAGGTTGTAGACGACATCGAGATCCTCGGCGTCCTGCTGGGCGAGCATCCGCGCCGGCGTGTTCAGGTAATGGCCACCGTAATTCATGTGCACATGCAGGTCGGCGTTGACGTGATGCCCGAATGAATCGGGCAGATCGTTACCGGCGAGCTCCACGCGCAACTCGCGGCGCTCGCCGGGGCCGATGTTGACGACTTCGGACTTCGGCAGGTGACGAAAGCCGTATTGCACGGTAAGCGCCGTGTCACCGGCGGGCAGCTCGAGTTCGCACGGCGATACGCAATGAAAGTAATGCGTCTCGCTGGGCTGCAATGACCGGTCGAATGCCTCGTCGCCGCGCATCCAGGCATTCGCGGGCGCATGCCAGCGCCGATCGCCGCCAAGCGCGGTTACCCGCGCCGGGATGCGCTTGCCAGCGGCATCGCGAATGTCCAGCGCGAGCCACCCCATCGGCTGCAGATATTTCCGGTTGTTTGCGACGACCTGCGTGCGTGCGCCACCCAGGAATTCCTGCACGAATAGCGAGGTGTTGCCCTGCTCATTGCTGATGTAGGCGAAGCGGCTTCCATCCGGCGACCAGCGTGCATTGCGCCGGTCGAAATCCCCGAAGCTGAGCGGCAGCGGTGCCGCACCATCGACGGTCGTCAACCAGAGCTGGTGACGCTGCCGCCCGTGATAACTCGAGTACAGGATCTGCCGTGCATCCGGCGCAACCTCCGGCCGCGCCGCCCAGCTTGTTTCCTCCTGGTGCCGGGTCGCAGGTTCGTAAGTCGTGGCATCGTCGCCATCAGGCGATGCGGTCACTGAAACCGAATGGATCGTGCCGCTGCCCCAGGCGATCTCCGCATTGCCAACATAGAAGACGCGTTTCCCGTCCGGCGACCAGGAGGGATTGATCGCATGATCGTGGGCCGAGTAATAGTAACGGTCGAGCAGGCTCTGCCTTGGTGCGACGAGCGGCCGCACGTTGACGAGCCCGTGCCTGCGGACATCCGCGATCATCAGGTCGAAATGCCCGGTAACGGCGGTGGACACCCAGACGAGCATGCTGCCGTCGGGTGAAAGCCGCGGCTCGACATTGACGCCGCCATTGGCGGTCAGGGCTTCTTCGCGCCTGCTCGCGAGATCGAACCGCCAGATTTCCATCGCGTTGCCGTCGTAGCGCGTGAACACGAAGCTGCCGCCGGCGCGGGAGACATCCGGCTGGTAGTCATAGGCGGCATCGGCATGCGTCAGCTCGACGGCTTCATCCGAGCCGATGCGCTGCGACCAAAGCGCACCCGCCATGCTGTAGACGAGGGTCTGGCCGTCCGGCATGAAGGCGGCAGCCGACGGTCCCGTCGTGAGCTGTGGCAGGTAGAGTTCGCGCCAGTAATAGTTGTGCGGCAGGTCGACCTGCCTGAGAACCGGCTCGCGCCCGGCACCAGCCGCGGCCGCGCACCAGAGCAGCAATGCGATGAGCTGGGCGCGACCGGGACGATTCAAGCGGCGCCCGTCAACGCCTCGTCGAGGCTCTTGCGCAGGATGATGATGGCCTCGTCTACCTCGGCTTCGGTCACGCAGAGAGGGGGCATGAATCGCAGTGTGCTGACACCGCAGGACAGGAGCAGCAGGCCATTGTGATACCCGCGGTGCAGCAGCACGTCGCAGAGCGAACGCGCCGGCGAGCCATCGGGCTTGATCAGCTCGATGCCGAGCATCAGGCCGCGGCCGCGAACGTCGCCGATACAAGGATAGGATTTCGCAAGTTCCTTCAGTCGTGCCACGAAGCGAGCGCCGACCCTCGCCGCATTGGCGACGTACTGGTCGCGCACCAGGTCGAGCGTCGTATTGGCGGCCGCGCAGGAAATCGGATTGCCGCCGAAAGTGTTGCCATGCGCGCCTTTTTTCCATTGCTGCATGATCTGGCGCTTTGCGACGATGGCGCCGATCGGCAGGCCGGAACCGAGGCCCTTGGCAAGCGTCATGATGTCGGGCCGCACACCCGAATGCTCGCAAGCGAACATACGGCCACTGCGACCCACGCCCGACTGCACTTCGTCGAACACGAGGAATATTGCGTGCTCGTCGCAGATCTGCCGCAAGCCGGCCAGGAATCCGTCCGGCGGCACCAGATAACCGCCCTCACCCTGGATCGGCTCGACCACGATCGCAGCGACCTCGGTTGCGGGCAGATTGCGTTCGAACAGCATGCGGATGTAATCGAGCACGGCCTTGCCCTGGTCGCTGCCCGCGAACAGCGGTCGATAGGTGTTCGGGTAGGGCACATGCGTGACGCCCGGCATGACCGGCGCAAATCCCGCCTGCTGCGTGTACTTGCTCGACGTCAGCGCGAGCGATCCCATCGTGCGGCCATGAAATGCGCCGAGGAAAGCGATGATGCGTTGCCGTCCGGTGACGTAGCGCGCAAGCTTCAGCGCGCCCTCGACAGACTCCGTACCGGACTGGCACAGGAAACTCATCACCGGCTCGCCCATCGGCGCGAGCGCGGCGAGCCGTTCACAAAGCGCCGTCATGCCCTCGTGCCAGTAATCGCTCGAGATGTGCAGGAACTTGCCTGCCGCTTCGCGCACCGCAGCGACTACGGCGGGGTGGGCATGACCCGTGGCGCAGACCGCAATGCCGGCGGCAAAATCGAGGAAGCGGTTGCCGTCGACGTCCCATACCTCGGTGCCGCGCCCGTGCGACATCACGAAGGGATAGTCGCGCGGGTAGGAGGGCGATGCGACCTGCGTATCGCGCGCGATCATTGCGCGTGCCAGCGGGCCTGGCAGCTCGGTCTTGATGTGTGGGTGGCTCACGTTGTCTCCCGCTCGTATGGATGCATTCATATTGGTAGTCTCACTGATTCGCGATGCGCCGCCTCGGTGCGGGCCTTGAGTGCGCGTAATGCCGCAAGTTCATTCATGGTCGGTGCCGCAATCGTTTCAAGCTGCGGCGCGACAGCCAACGGCCAGCCGATAGCCGCGCGCGCTTCCTCGGCCGGGATGCCCGGGTAAACCGCCACCAGCGCAAGTTCGCCGCCCGGCTGCGGTTTCAGTATGCCGACATCCGTGACGACGACAGTGGGTCCGCCACCCCGCGCGCCGCTCTTGCCGCGGCCCTCAAAATGCCCGCCGCTGGTCTGGAAGTCTAGCGCGGCGACGAAGCTTCGCGGCGAGGCTTTCATGACGATGAACACCTGGCGCGCATGCGCGGCGATCTCGGTCGCACCGCCCGCGCCCGGCAATCGGGTCTTTGGCTTGAGGTAGGGGCCGATCACCGTGCTGTTGAGATTGCCGAGCCGGTCGATCTGCGCCGCACCGAGGAAACCGACATCGACACGCCCCGCCTGCAGATAGTCGCTGAATATTTCCGGCAGCGGCACGACGCAGGCCGCGGTGGAA
>JANPCY010000331.1:0-10107 GCA_031431175.1 Steroidobacteraceae bacterium
TTCGCGCCAGCGCGCTGCGGCGCCACCAGCGCCGCCATCGGCTCGACGCTCTTGCGATCCCCCGAGAGCATCAACCCACGGCAATAATCGCTGAGCGGTTCGACACGATCCGCGTGCCCAAGCGTCTCGGACAGCGCGCCCTCGTATTTCGCAAACTCCCGTTCCTGGTCCATGCGCCTTCACCCAGTAGACGAAGAAGCGCGGATAATGCCATGATATTAGTGACACAGTAAGACTAGGGCGCTGATTGTTATTCGCTGCAAACCCATTCTGCATCCCGGCGCTGTTCAATTGCTTTAACGATGACCTGGTCGGGGGAGTCACTGCCGGACGGTGCTCAATCGTGACGGCCTCAGTTCGGCCAAACCCGGAAGTTCAGTTCATCGAAGCGGCTTCTCCAAAGCGGCCGTTCGAAATATCCTTGCACAAGGGTAAGACCTTTGTGCTGACCCAGGACGATAGTCGCGGCGTTCGATTGCTTGAATGAACGCCCCCGGCCGCCGAACCAACAGCACGCGTCAACATTAAGGGTCTGGGGATCGCCAAGTCGATCGATTCTGCAACGAAATGAGGTCGATTTGGGAGTGAAGGCGACCGGCAATGCAGCGCTCGCTCGGCCTCACCTTGCATGCCGCCAATCCGTGTGTTAATTACTGAACCCAATGGTTCAGTATAACCAGACCCGCTTCGATGCCTCGTTCGCTGCGCTCTCGGACCCCACCCGACGCGGCGTTCTGGAGCAGCTCGGCCGTGCAGACGCTTCGATCACGGACCTTGCCGAGAAGTTTCACATGACCCTCACGGGCATGAAGAAGCATGTCGGCGTCTTGGAGCAGGCGGGGCTCGTCACCACGGAGAAGGTCGGGCGCGTGCGGACCTGCATGCCCGGCCTGCGCCGACTGGAAGAAGAGGCGGCATGGATCGAGAGGTACCGCCAGCTCTGGGACGCACGCTTCGACGAGCTGGACAAGGTTGTCGAGGAACTGAAACGGAAGGAGAAGGTTGATGGACGCAAGAAGAGAAAGTGAGCTTACCCCCATGACGAACCGCACGACCGTGGAGCGGAAGTCCGAGCGTGAGCTAGTCACTACGCGAACTTTCAACGGCCCGGCGCGCATCGTGTTCGAGGCGTGGACCAAGCCCGAGCTGTTCAAGCGGTGGTGGGCGCCGAAGTCGATGGGCATGTCCCTGCTTTCCTGTGAGATGGATGTTTGTGTCGGGGGCAAGTACCGTCTCGAGTTCGAACGCGATGCTATGGCGTTCTTCGGCACGTACCTCGATGTGACACCGCACTCGCGCCTCGTCTGGACCAATGAGGAAGGTGGTGAGGGTGGGCCCGTCACCACGGTGACCTTCGAGGAAAAGGGTGGCACCACGCTGCTGGTCATGCACGAGCTCTATCCCTCGAGGGAAGCTCTCGACGCTGCCGGCACCGGGGCGGCGGATGCGATGGTCGAGACGTTCGCGCAACTGGACGAGCTTCTCGTCACCCTGGGCACTCGCTGATAGTCGACGACGTCGCTTCTTTCGGTGCTTCCGACGGGGTGCTTCACGGCGCTCAGTCTTGGGACCAGCTCGACCGGTTCATCACCGAAGCATTCAAGTCCATGCAGCAATAAAGCGGGAATCTAGAACTAGTGCGGCGGGTCGGCACGGACCCGAAGGGAAGCCTTGAGTGCATGCGGCGATGGAAGAAATCGGATAGTCGGTCATGCCCAAAGCCGTCATTCCTGAGTGACCGCTCCGGGTCAAACTCGGTCACTTGGGTGCGGCTGCGAGCCCATGAGTAACTGGAAATTCGTGCGGGAGTTTTGCGTGACTCAGTCCTGCACGGTTATGCATCGTAGGGCATTTAGCGCAACGGGCGCCCCGGCCAACCGGTTGATGCAGTTGATGTTGCAGAAATCAGTTTGTGACTGAAAATCCGCGTTTCGGTGGTTCAATGCCACCCCTCTCCCGGGTCCCGACGGCATTTCCAAGGTTTGGAATCAGCGATTCGGGTGCTCCGCAGGCCTCCGTGCTACTTTGGGCTGGACTTCTATGTGATCAACGTCGGGGACTTGAATGAACGTATCTGCGCGATGGGAGATTGCTGTCACAGCAATCGTGACGATGTGCACTGCCGTCGGCGTGGCAAGCGCACAGACGACCAGCCCGAGCGCAGATGAAGCCGTGTTTCGCGCGCTGTACAAAGAACTGGTCGAAATCAACACGACGCGCTCGGTCGGCAATTGCACGCAGGCGGCCGAGGCAATGCGGAGGCGTCTGCTCGCAGCTGGGTTTCTGGCTGCGGACACGCAGATCCTCGCACCGGCTGAGGCGCCGAACGATGGCGCATTGATCGCCGTGCTGCATGGCACGGACAAGTCCACCAGGCCGATCTTGCTACTCGCGCATATCGATGTCGTCGAAGCCAGGCGCGAAGACTGGCAACGCGATCCGTTCAAGCTGGTCGAGGAGAACGGCTGGTTTTACGCGCGCGGCGCCAGTGACAACAAGGCGATGGCCGCGGTACTCACCGACAGTCTCATCCGCTACAAACTGGAAGGCTATAAACCGCGTCGCGATGTCAAGCTGGCATTGACTTGCGGCGAGGAGACTGCCGGGGCGGGCATGTTCGACAGCGTGCGCTGGCTCGTGCAGACCAGACCGGAAGTGCTCAGCGCCGAGTTTGCGCTCAACGAAGGTGCGGGCGGTGAGCTCGACAAGAATGGCAAGCCGATCGCCTTGCAGATCCAGGCGGGCGAAAAGGTGTACCAGGACTTTGCGCTCGAAGCGACCGATGTCGGCGGTCACAGTTCACGCCCCACCCCGAAAAATGCGATCGTGCGCCTCAGTACTGCCCTGGCAAGGCTCGGCGCCTATAACTTCCCGATTGTCCTGAATCCGGTGACACGGAGTTATTTCGAAGCCGAGGCGAAACTTGTCGAGCCGAATGTCGCCGCCGACATGCGCGCCGTGTTGAAATCGCCGCCGGACGATGCGGCGGCACAACGGCTGTGGGCGATCGATCCATCCTGGAACGCCAGGCTGCGCACGACCTGCATTGTCACCCAGATCGAAGGCGGTCATGCGCCGAACGCGCTGCCGCAGCACGTGAAAGCGAATGTCAATTGTCGAATCCTGCCGGGCGCGCCGGTCACGGATGTGCAAGCGCAGATCGCAAAAGTGCTGGCGGATGACACGATCGCGGTATCGCCCAAGGGCGAGGGCGGCGTGCAGTCTCCGGTGCCGCCGTTGACGGAGTCGATCCTGCAGCCAGCACGCAAAATTGCCGAATCGATCTGGCCTGGCGTCGTCATCGTGCCGACGATGAGCACCGGCTACACCGACGGAAAGTATCTCAATCCAGCCGGCGTGCCGACGTATGGCTTATCCGGCATGTTCGAAGACGCCGAAGGAAATCACATTCACGGCCTTGACGAGCGCATGCGCGTGAAGTCGCTTATGGAAGGGCGCCGGTTCCTGTACGAGGTCGTGAAGCTGTACGCGGATGGCAAAGACTAGATTGCCCGTCGCTGCCAAAGTTTTGCGGGACTCAGTCCTGCACGGTTCTGCATCGCAGGGCATTCAGTGCAACGGACCCCCGGCTAACCAGTTGATGCAGTTGAAATTGCGGATATCAGCCTGGGACTGAAAATCCGCGTGTCGGTGGTTCAATTCCACCCCTGACCACCATTTCCATCAAACACTTGCGTCGTCGCTGCATCAAGCTGCGGCCTGGTCACGCGTGAGGCGCTGAGGCTTCTCGGGTACGCACCACGGCTCTTGACCGCCCGCGCGGCATCGCGCATGTTCGGCGGACCCCCAACTCGGCCAGGCTTCGATGCCGCTCATGAATGATCCGGTGCACGTCGCCGCGGCGTGTGATGAGAAATACGCCATGCCGCTCGCCGCGATGCTCGCCTCGGTCGGAGCAAGCCTGAGTGCGCAGCGCCGAGTGGTCGCTCATGTGCTCGAGACGGGGCTCCTCGATCAAACTCGAGTGCGCATCGAGCGTCGGCTCCACCCGCAGCTTGAGCTCAACTGGATACCCATCGACATTTCGCGGCTCCGTTCTCTGGAGACGACTCTCAGACGCTTCGATACGGTTTCGCTGCAGTCATACTATCGTCTGCTTTTGCCGGAGGTGCTCAGTTCGCAGCTCCACAAGGTGATTTACCTGGATTGCGATCTCGTCGTCAACCACGATGTGAGTGAGCTCTGGGATCTGGACGTCGGTGGCACCTGTCTGCTCGCGGTGCCGGAACTGATCGCCGGATCGCGTTTCGTGTCCTCGAAGGCCGGCATCCGACTGTATCGCGAACTGGGACTGCCCGCGGATCTGCGAATCTTTAACTCGGGCGTGATGGTGCTCAACCTGCAGCGGTGGCGCGAACTGCGAATTGCACAACGCGCGCTCGTCTATCTGCACGAGGCGGCGCAGCATCTGCAGTGGCACGATCAAGAGGCGATCAACGCAGTTGTCGCCGGAGACTGGCGAGCGCTGGATCCCCGCTGGAACGTCACAATGCATGCGTTCCGGGAGACGAACGATCGGGTGCGGCATGCCTCGGCCATCAATGATTCCTTCATTCTGCATTACAACGCCGCTATCAAGCCGTGGCATCACGACTTCCGCCTGAGGGGCGCGGAGTTCTTCTTCCGCCACATCGACCGCACCGCCTGGGCGGGCTGGCGGCCCATACCACCCGCTCACCGTTTTTTACGACGCTGGGTTGCATGGTTCGTCCGAGCAGCGCGCAAGCGAAACCATATGATCGGCCGAAAGCTGTTTCGGCTGCGGCGTTCGCTGCATCGTTCGAGCGTCCTCCGGATTCCGCTGACGAATCTCCACGGGCAGCGTGTACCGGCGACAAACCAGGCTGAGCTAAGAGTCCTGATGATCGCGGAGCGTGTGGACAGGCGTCTCAGCTGGCTCGTCGATTACTACTTCACGGTCGGAGCGGATCGGGTGCTGATCGTTCTCGAGCATCCGGAAATGCTCGATGTCGAAGCGCTGCAGCGCGGGCGGGAGAGGCAGTATCTGTTTACGCCCGGAGTCTTCCGTCGCACGCGGCACGAGTTGCTGCGCCATCTGCTTCATCGCTATGGGCGCGGTCATTGGTGCCTGATAGCAGATGCGAATGAACTACTGGTGTACCCGAACGCGCAGATATGGTCGCTGAAGCAGTTGTGCAACAATCTCGCGGTATCCGGCTACGATGCGCTTCACTGTCAGGTGGTTCCGATGGCAGCTCCGGACGACTGGACGGGACGCAGCTTTGGCGAGATTGGCGCGGCCGTTGCCTGCAGGCTTCAATTTTTGCCCACGCACGAGCGACTCAAAGTCGTGCTCAGCGATCCGCTAAATGGGGGCGTCTTCACTGCGGTTGTCTGCGCGAACCTTGCTGGGCAACGAATCGAGCAGCTTGAGCTCCACTCCCGCGTTCCGTTGCTCAGATATCGTTCCGCCATGTCCATCGCCGCCGACCTCCGCGCGGTGTACCCAGCTCGACTAGCCGAACTCGAGGGGGTCGTGCTGTGCAGTACGTCATGCAACCACCAAGCATAGCCGCCGCTTTAGATGCTCGGCGAGACGCAGCGCCAGAGCAACGATCGTGAGGGTCGGATTGGCATAGCCGCAGGTCGGAAAGACCGAGCTGCCAGCGATATAAAGATTGGACATACCGTGAATCCGGCAGTCCGGATCGACGACGCCTTGCCGCGGATCATCGTGAATCCGGGTGGTACCCATGTGGTGTTTGCCACCCGTCATGCTGGTCGGCCAGCCGTTGCCGTCCGCCGCGATGTCCTCGATGAGGCGCCCGAGGCGGCACCGCTCAAATTCCTGACGCATGACCTGGAGCAGTCGCGCGAGGCCGCGTGTGTCCTCGGTATTGAGCTGCCAATTCACGCGTACCCGCGGCATCCCGAAGTGATCACGGCGGCTGCCGAGCGTCACACGGCTTGCGGGATTCGGTGTCGTCTCCAGCACGGCACGCAACGCGAGCCTGGGGCGTGGCCGCACTAGCTCGATGAGCTGACGGCGTAGTGACACTGCAACCTCACCTGCGCCCGCGGCGATGTTGCGCAAGTGCCGTCCCAGATTCCGATCGGGTAGCTCGTCATGGCGCAGGACATCGATCAGGTGGATGAAGGACCTGCCACCCTTCGAGAAGTACTCCGGCGAAGTCTTGTATGCGGGGCGGCGTACGAAGTAGATGGCGGCTCCGTTCAGGCGGTCGTCGCGCCGAAACCGCTCGCTCAGCGTAAACGCTGCGTTGACCTTCTGCTCATTGCCCACGCGGTCGTAGCTCTCGATGACGTAGTAGCTGCGGTCGTAACTTGCGATGGCGGGTTCGAAATGACCCAACAGGAAATAGGCATGATCCATGAAGAAGCGGCCCACCAGATCGTGCTGATTGCCGAGCCCGTGTCTTGCGATGCGGTTCGACGCAAGCAGGAGGCGCGCGTTCTCGATACCACCGCACGCGAGCACGTAGGTCTCGGCCGTGAACCGGATCCGCCTGTTATTGAAGGTTGCGACGACGAGGCTGGTGGCGTTCTGCGCGGACTCGTCCGACTCGATTTCGATGACGTTCGCGTTTAAGTAGACATCAACGTTGTCGGATCCTGCCAGGGCCGTGCGGTACACGCGGCCAAAATCAGTTGCACAGCTGAACTGGAAAATCTTCGTGTCGAGGTGCTCTCCATCGAGCGGCAGGGCTCCTCCGTCGAACGCGCCCCACGCCGATGGCTGGTACTCGTACGGCCCGAGCTGACACACAGCCTGGGCACGTCGATAGTAAGGCTCCAGATATGCGAGGTCGAACGGCCAGCCGCTGTGGGGAATGCCGTCTCGCGGCTCGAAGTCGAGCGCATCGAGCGGGCGGCACTGGCCACCCCACCGGGTCGTGGAACCGCCGAAAGTCCGGAAGCGCGAGAGACCGGTCGAGAAATTCGGCATGCCGATCTGTTCGCCCAGATAGAGCGACTGTGGACGGTGCCGGAACTTGAAATCGCCGCTCTCGAGAAGTGCGACTCGGCAGGAGTGGCCGGAGAGTTCCGAGGCGATCGCTATTCCTGCGGCTCCAGCGCCAACGATGCATACGTCGGTCCTCACCGTCTTAGCGTCGATTCGACGCGCGTCAATAAACGACATTGGTGCACATCAGATTCGTGGCCAGCGAGCGGCCCTGCATGGCGGTGGGCACCGGCAGGCCGAGGAGTTCATAGACCGTCGGAGCGAGGTCCAGGATGTGTGCGCGTCCGATGGTCGTGCCCGACGACATGCAAGGACCTGATGCGAGCAGGAAGCCATCGGGCCAATGATTGCCGCTGCGTCCCTGCGGATGGTGGCCTGGTGTGGGCCATGGCAGTGAGCCATAGCGTGATGAGACGATGCGGCGGTGCTTCGCCGCCGGTTGCGGTGACCAGCGAACCATGAGATCCGGCAGATAAGAGCGCATTCGACCCGCCGAGTATAGTTCGTCCACGTGCGCGATGCCGTCAACAACGGGCTCACCGGTATCTTGATCGACGAAGCTGCACAGTCCCTCGGCGATCTCCGTGCAGAGCGCCCCGTACTCCGCGCCCGGCTCGACGATGCCGCGCGCTTCCCGGCCTCGCAGATTGATGCGCACGTAGCCATCGAGATCGCAGAACGCTGCAAAGGCACGCGTGTTGCGCCAATCGATCCCGCCGCTTCGCCAAAAGAGCGTGAGGCGATCCTGCAGCGCGATCGGCAGACGATTCTTGATCCAGCTCCTGAGCTCGATGGGCAGCAGAGCGCGCAATCGATCAGTGAGACGTGGCCGGACCACGGGCCCATCGCTGTTGCGCTTGCCAGCCAGAATACGCGCCAACATTTCACGGAGCACATCGGCTCGCGATACGTTGGCGCCCATGCCGTGGAGCGAAAAGATGAGCGTGGTAATATCGGCGCCGGCCTGAGCCATCAGGCGTCCGATCGCCGTATCGCACGCGACATAGACATCTCGCAACGCGGTTGCAAGTGCCTGTTCCTCTTTGGCACTTGCCTCACCGCTCATGTTCGTGCGATCCCAAAGCTGGTGACCCCCGCGGTGCGTCGCCGCGAAGCAAATCATGAAGAGATCCCAGGGTTCACTGCGCATCAGCTCGACACCCAGCTCGCCGACGAGTTGCGTCGTGCGCACGCATTGGTCGCGGACCTCCAGTAGGCGGCGCGCGGGGAGCAGATGCGATTCTTCGTTGTGGAAGGGCGCCGAACCAAAGCGCTCGCGTACCCAACTCATGAGCTCGGGCGGGTGCGAGGCCGGAAGCTCGAGAATCTCGTGGGTCGCCCAGCCGGAAATCTCGACGCCGTCGAAGCGCTCCGGCGCGTATGCCAAGGGCACGTCTACTGCGACCGCGCGCCGGCCGGCCGGGCCCAGCTGGCGCCAAAACGGTTCGAGCGGCATCCACTCGCGCGTGGGGCGTTCGTGCGCCATGTGTTCCGGTCGCCAGATGAGATAGTGATACATGCCATGCTCGGCAGGGGAGGTCCCCGTATAGAAACTTGGCCACGGAGAGCCGACCAGCCACCGTGCCGTTGAGTCGAGCCGAGTGAACACTCCGCGGTCCCGCACAGACTGCAAATTCGGCAGCCAACCTTCGCTCATCCAGCGCTCGATCAAGGTGATTTCGCCCGCGTCGATTCCAATCATCAGAACCGGCGTGGCGTCGGGACCTCTCATGCTCATCGTCGCTCCTCAATTGACGCTGCATCCACAATTTCCTGCATCGGTTCGCGGCAACCGCGACGAAAGCCGCGGCACCAGGCCGCCAGCCCGAACAGCAGGATCGGCGACAGCAAGACCATGCGAAAAATGGATCCGGGCTGCCAGCGCAGCGCACTGCGAACGAGGTAATTCATGCGCTTGACTGCGATGGCCGGCGCGGCGATCGCATGACGTCCCAGGCGCCGATGAGCGGGCTGTAGCTCGAGACCGTATGCGCCGCGCGCATGGCCGAAGCATTCCTGGTGCCTCCATAGTTCGCCCAATGTGGTGCGGCCGAAATGCCGGACCCGCATGCGTGGTTCGAATACGAGCCTATCCGCCCAGCGCTTGGCGGCTCGATAACAGAATAGGATGTCCTCGCCCGCAGCCAAGGGTGCGGGTGGGAAGCCTCCCAGTCGATCGAAGTCCTCGCGTGAAATGCCGAGATTGCAGCTGGGTAGCAGTCTCGACGGGCCCGCCAGCCGGGCGGGCGACAAATCCGAAAACTGCAGTAAGTTGTCGATGACGGCGATCGGGTGCCACTTTTGCCCGTCGCTCACAGATCCGCCCACCAGGCGCGCGCCTGCCGCCAGCGCAGCCAGCCCGATATCGAGCCAGTCGTCCTCCGCAATGCAGTCGGCATCGATGAAGGCGAGCCAGGTTCCGCGCGCCTGCGATGCGCCAAGGTTGCGTGCCGCGCCCGGCAAGAGACCGTCTCGGCACCGCACAATGCGCGCCTGCGGGAATCCGCGGACGACGGCTGCGATCGCGTCGTCGGCTTCCGCATCGACGACAATGATCTCGAATTCAGCGGTAGTCCGCTGCGCGCAAACGCTGTCGAGGCAGCGCGCCAGAACAGACGCATGACACCGGCAGGGAATCACGACCGAGGCGACGGGCTTGTGTGCTTCGCGCATCATCAGCTAGCCAATCCAGTGCCGCGCAAGCGACCAGTAGCCGTTGACCACGAAGGAGAAGCCGCGGTGCAACGCCCGCGTCACCGGCGACGTCAGCAGGCCCGGCGCCACGGGGGCTGCTCCACCAACCAGCAGATAGCGGTCATCCAGGACGCGCCGCTCCTGCATGCGCCGTCGCCGCGTCAGGATTATCGGCATATGCCGCAACTGCCACCACCAGGCCTTGAACCACTCGATGGGCACGCGTCTCGAACAAGCCGCAGCGAGCGCCGCGAGCTCGTACAGAGCGAGCACGGGCGCGAGCACAAGAAGCGTCCGCAGCCGGTAGTGGATCAGGATTGTAAGCAGGCGATTTCGCATCGTGTAGTAGGCACGTCGGGCGGGGTAGCGGTCATGTCCTCTGAAGGACAGCCCGGGGGTTCCACCCGCCGGCTCGTGAAAGACCTCCGCCGTCGGCTCACACCAAA
>JANPCY010000332.1:0-3552 GCA_031431175.1 Steroidobacteraceae bacterium
GGATGCAATTGTGAACTGGCGCACGGTCGCACGTGCTCGACACGGCGATTGGCCTATTGCAACTGAGCGGCTGCTTGCTGGTACACGACCTCTCCGCCGACAATTGTCATCGCGACGCGCGCCTTCAGAATCTCCGCATCCGGCACCTGCAAAATGTCGGCGGACAACACCGTGAAGTCCGCGAGCTTTCCGACCTCGATCGTGCCGCGCTCCCTTTCCTGGAATGCTGCGAAGGCGGGCCAGTACGTCAGCATCCGCAATGCTTCTTCGCGCGTGAGGCGCTGCTCGAGGCCCCAGTCGGGGCCTGCATAGCCATCCAGCGTGCGACGCGTCACTGCCGCATAGAACTCAATGATCGGATCACCCTGCTCCACCGGCGCATCGCTGCCACCCGTGATGATTGCACCGGCATCGAGCAGCGAGCGCCACGCGTAAGCCCCCTTGACGCGGTCTGGTCCGAGGCGGCTTGGCGCAAAATACATGTCGCTGATGGCGTGCGAGGCCTGCATCGAGGCGATCACGCCGAGCTTCGCAAAGCGCGGGATGTCGGCCGGTGCCAGCACCTGGGCGTGCTCGATGCGGAAGCGTGGCTCGATCACAGCGCGTTCCGAAGGCGGCACGCTCGCGAACGCCCTTTCATAGAGGTCGAGCACCAGTCGGTTGCCGCGATCGCCGATTGCGTGGGTCTCGACCTGGATGCCGCTCTTCAGCGCCGCCGTTGCGATTCTCAGGATTTCACCCGCTTCGTTGCGCAGCAGACCGACGCTCTTTGGTGAATCGCTGTAGGGAGCAAGAAGCGCAGCGCCGCGCGAGCCGAGCGCCCCGTCCATGTAGAGCTTGATGCCGCGCACGACGAGGCGCTCGTTACAGCTCTGATCGCCGCCGCCCCTGTCCAACAGGCGCTCGGCATCCGGCCCGGGCCCTTGGATGGCCGCGTAGAGACGGAGAGTGATTTTCTGCTCAGCATAAAGCTCGCACAGCAGCCGGATTTCCGTATCCGTGGTTCCGGCATACTGCAGCTGCGTCCAGCCGACCCTGACGCTGCGGTTTGCTCCGGTCTCGAGGGCCAGCTTCAATTCCTCGTCGGTCGGCGGCGGCACGAGGTTTTCGACGAGCGCCCTGGCGTCGTCGATCAACATGCCGGTCGGCTCTCCCGTCACAGGGTCCTTCAGAATCTCGCCACCGCGCGGGCTCGCCGTATCGCGCGCGATCCCGGCGATTTTCAGCGCGAGGCTGTTGACGACGATCGCATGGCCATCGATGCGCTCGAGTACCACGGGGCGGTCCGCGACGGCTTCGTCGAGATCCAGGCGGGTCGGAAATGCTGCAGGTGTCCAACGGGATTCAATCCAGCCGCGTCCGACGATCCATGGGCTTTGGTCCTTGGCGGCGCGTTCGCGCAGGCGCTGTTGCATGGCGGCCAGACTCTCGACGCCGGTCAGGTCGAAATACAGTTCGCGCCAGCCGATGCCGGAAAGGTGGGCGTGCGAGTCGGTGAGGCCGGGCAACAGAGTCCGGCCCTGCAGGTCGATCCGGCGAGCGTCCGCTGGTGCGAGCCTCAGCGTTTC
Organism: Steroidobacteraceae bacterium; assembly: GCA_031431175.1. GTDB lineage: Bacteria > Pseudomonadota > Gammaproteobacteria > Steroidobacterales > Steroidobacteraceae > SCUD01. The sequence goes on from JANPCY010000332.1 coordinate 1,569, forward strand.
AGCATTCGTGCCGACATAGGCAATGCGGCCGTCGATGGCGAGCACGGCTGCGGCCCGGGGCTGCGCCGAATTGCCGGTGTAGGCAGTGGCGTTGGTCAGCAGGAGCGCGTCTGCGGCAAGGGATGGACCCGCGACGAAGGCGAGCAGGCAAAAACAGGCTCGTAGCAGCATCCGCAGCACCCCCCATTGACACGGGTCGCGCAACTCAGTGTAATGCGCTTACGCGCCGATTTGATCTTCAGCTTGCGGGCGCGATAGAAATACGGCTAAAGCGGATGCAGGTGACCTGCTTCGGCTTTTTGGCTGGGCAGGTTTTTTTCTGCCCACCAGAATCCGCGAAGCGCCCCGCCCCCGCCTTGGTTCCAGGAGGGGCCGGATGTCGCGCGAAATCATCGTCCTCAATTCACATTTTGAATGCAGCGACGCAATCGCTGCGGCGCGGTGACAGATGAGCTATCACGTCGCACAAGCCCTGCAGCCCGCGACCGTGTGGGTCGAGGAAGGCCAGGTCGAACTCGCCTCCCTGTCATTGCACAACGGTGGGCGGCTCGCGCCCGTGACCATCGCGTGGGGTCTTGCGGGCGCAGCCGGCGCGCCAGTCGTCGCCGCACTCGGTGGAATCTCCGCACACCGGCGTGCATGCGACACTGACGAACCGCAACTCGGCTGGTGGTGTGGATTGGTCGGGCCGGGCCTGCCGCTCGACACGACGCGATTCCGCGTGCTTGGCATCGACTGGCTGGGCGGCAGCGCCGGCAGTACCGGTCCCCGTCCTGGCCAAGCCGACTTCCCCTCGCTTGATTCGCGCGACCAGGCAGCGGCCCTGCTCGCAGTATGCGACGCGCTCGGCATTGCGCGGCTGCACGCCGTTGCGGGCGCTTCCTACGGTGGCATGGTGGGCCTCGCATTGGCCGAGCTCGCACCGGAGCGCGTGAGGCACGTACTTGCGATCAGCGCCGCGCACCGCAGCGATCCGCTCTCGACCGGCTGGCGTTCCGTGCAACGCGCTGTCGTGCGCCATTCGCTCAGCCTCGGCGACGGGGCCGGCGGCCTGCGCATCGCACGGGCGCTGGCGATGGCGACCTACCGGACTCGCGCCGAGTTCAAGAAGCGTTTCCCGGTGCAAGCGCACCGCGATGACCGGCCGGTCTTCCCGGTCGAGGACTATCTGTTCGCACGTGGCGATCACTACGCCCGGCGGCACACGCCCGAGTCCTTCCTGTGCCTGTCCGAATCCATCGACCTGCACCGCGTCGATCCCGCACGAATCTGCGTGCCGGTCACGCTGGTTGGCATCGCGGAAGACCAGCTCATCCCGCTCGACGAGATTCGCGAACTGGCTGCCGGGCTTGCAGGGCCCTGCGAGCTGATCGAACTGCATTCGCAATACGGACACGACACCTTCCTTAAGGAACGCGAATTACTCGCGCCGGCATTCGCCGCCGCACTGGACGGAGCCTCACCATGACCCAGAAACGCAAGCCCCAGACCCGCCTAGTCCGTGCCGGCCTCGAGAGCGACACGCAGCACGGCGCGGTCGTGCCACCGATTCACCTCTCGGCGACATTTGCATTTGCGGGTCTCGACCAGCCGCGTAGCTATGATTACTCGCGCTCGGGTAATCCGACGCGCGACCTGCTGGGCGGCGCGCTGGCCGAGCTCGAGGGCGGCGCAGGTGCCATCGTCACGGCGACCGGCATGGCCGCGGTGACGCTCGCACTTGCCCTGGTCAAGCCGGGCGAACGCGTCATCGCACCGCACGATTGTTACGGCGGGACACATCGCCTGCTGGCCGCGCTGCAACGGACCGGTCGTGCCGAAGTCGGGTTCGTCGATTTCACCGATCTTGCCGCCGTCGCCCGCGCATTGACGCCGGCACCGCGCCTGGTCTGGATCGAGACACCGAGCAATCCGCTGCTGAGCATCACCGACATCGCGGCCGTGACCAGGCTCGCCCATGCTGCCGGCGCGCTGGTGGCCGTGG
>JANPCY010000333.1:0-5034 GCA_031431175.1 Steroidobacteraceae bacterium
TGTTTCCCTGCTTCCGGCGCCTGCGCATGTTGCGCAACTGGGGCGGCATCGTCGACCTGACGCCCGACCGGTCGCCAATCATCGGCAAGACACCGGTGCCGGGCCTCTATGTGAATTGCGGCTGGGGCACCGGAGGATTCAAGGCGACGCCGGGTTCCGCGCACGTATTTGCCTGGACCATCGCGAATGACGAGCCGCATCCCATCAATGCGCCATTCACGCTCGAGCGGTTCCGCGAGGGCGTGCTGATCGACGAGGCCGCGGCCGCCGCCGTCGCCCACTGAGCCGCCGATGCTGCTGATAGACTGTCCCTGGTGCGGCAAGAGGCCTGAGCTCGAGTTCGCCTACGGCGGACAGGCGCATCTCGTGCGGCCACCTCAGCCTGCGGAGCTGAGCGACCAGCAGTGGGCAGAATATCTCTATGTGCGCAGCAACCCGCGTGGCCTGCACGCCGAGCGCTGGCGGCACGCGCGAGGCTGCGGCCGGTTTTTCAATGCCCTGCGCGACACGACGACCGATCATTTTGCTGCCACATACAAGATCGGTGAGAGCCGACCGAAATGAGCGCATTTCGCACCGCGAGCGGCGGCCGGGTCGACCGGACACGACCTCTGCAATTTACCTTTGATGGCAAGACATTCGAGGGCGCGCAGGGTGACACGCTCGCCTCCGCCCTGCTGGCAAATGGCGTACACCTGGTCGGGAGGTCATTTAAATATCATCGGCCACGCGGCATTCTCACGGCCGGTGCGGAAGAACCCAGTGCGCTGGTCGCAGTGCGCCGCGATGCGGCACGCTACACGCCCAACCTGCGCGCGACCCAGGTCGAGCTCTACGACGGACTTGCTGCCTGCTCCCAGAACCGCTGGCCGAGCCTGCGCTTTGACGTGGGGCGCGCCAACGACCTGTTGTCGCCACTTTTTCCCGCCGGGTTTTATTACAAGACCTTTATGTGGCCGCGGGCCGGCTGGGCCGCCCTCTATGAACCCCTGATCCGTGCCACGACGGGCCTCGGCCGCGCACCGTCGTTGCCGGACCCGGACCGTTACACGAATCTTTACGCGCATTGTGACGTGTTGATCGTCGGCGCAGGGCCCGCCGGGCTCGCCGCGGCACTCGCCGCTCTGGACTCGGGGGCGCAAGTGATCCTGTGCGATGAACAGGCGGAACCGGGCGGATCGCTGCTGGGGGGATCGGCCGCGCGCATTGACGGCGGCACGACCGAGGCCTGGCTTGACACGACCGTGGCTACGCTCGCGCGGCACCCTCGCGTGCGGCTGCTGGCGCGCACCACGGCATTCGGCTACTTCCCGCACAACGCGATTGGTCTCAACCAGCGTCTCACCGACCATCTTGCGCATCCGGCTTCCGGACAGGCGCGCGAACGGCTGTGGCAGGTGCGCGCGCGCGAGGTCGTGCTGGCTACCGGCGCCATCGAGCAGCCACTGGTGTTCCCGGGCAACGATCGGCCCGGAATCATGCTGGCCGGCGCCGTGCAGACCTACCTCAACCGTTACGGTGTTCGTGCGGGATCCCGCGCAGTAGTCGTCACGGCGACAGACAGCGCCTACCAGGCGGCCCTCGATCTGCACGCCGCCGGCGTGCAAGTCGACGCGATAGCAGATCTGCGCGATGCTGCCTCCAGCGTTCTGGCGGGGGCCGCGCGCGCGGCAGGCATCGAGATATTGATACGCGCAACGGTGCTCGGGACGCGTGGCAATTGGCGCGTCAGTGGCATCGAACTCGGAACTGTCGATGAACAGGGTGGCGTGCGGCGCCGGCAGACCTTGTCATGCGACCTGGTGCTGATGTCGGGCGGCTTCACGCCGAGCGTGCACCTGTTTTCCCAGTCGCGCGGCCGACTGAAATGGAATGATGCCTTAAGTGCATTTGTGCCGGCGTCATCGGCGGAACGCGAGCGATCTGCCGGTGCCTGCCGCGGCGTGAACAGCCTGGCAGCGGTGCTGGAGGACGGCGCCGCCGCCGGCGCTGCCGCCGCCCAGGCCAGTGGCTGTGGAAGTGTGGCGCGTCACTTTGCAGTGACCAGCTACAAGGTGACTGGCGACGAGGCCCGCGCGAATGTGTCTCCGGCCGCATTGCCGCGCGCGCCGGCAAGCACCGGTTCAAAGGCCTTTGTGGACTGGCAGAACGACGTGACCGCCAATGACCTGGTGCTCGCCGCGCGTGAAGGCTTTCGTTCCATCGAGCACATCAAGCGCTACACCACCGTCGGAATGGCGACTGATCAAGGCAAGACCTCCAATCTCAATGCGCTCGGCATTGTCGCCGGGCACCTCGGCAGATCCATTCCCGAAGTCGGACTCACCACCTTTCGCATGCCGTATACGCCCATCACATTCGGCAGTTTTGCGGGGATGGCACGGGGCGACCTGTTCGACCCGGTGCGCGCCACGCCGATGCATGACTGGGCTGAAGATCGAAATGCGGTATTCGAAGACGTCGGTCTGTGGAAACGGGCGCGCTATTTTCCGCGCGCCGGCGAAGACATGCACGCCGCGGTCGCGCGCGAATGCCTTGCTGTGCGCTCCGCCTGCGGAATCTTTGACGCTTCGACACTTGGGAAAATCGCCGTGGCCGGTCCCGATGCCGCCGAGTTACTGAATCGGCTCTACATCAACAACTGGTCGAACCTCGCGGTTGGCCGCGCGCGTTACGGAATCCTGTTGCGTGAAGACGGCTTCATCTACGACGACGGTGTCGTGGCGCGCACGGCCCCGGATCGCTTTCATGTCACGACGACGACCGGTGGCGCAGCGCGCGTACTCGCCATGATGGAGGATTACCGTCAGACGGAGTGGCCGGAGCTTGAGGTGTGGCTGACATCCACCACCGAGCAGTGGGCGGTCATTGCCGTGCAAGGGCCGCGCGCGCGGCGCGTGTTGCAGCCGCTCGTCGCCGGAATCGACATTTCAACCGGCGCCCTGCCGCACATGGGCGTGGCCCATGGAACCATCTGCGGCATGCCAATGCTGTTGTTTCGCGTCAGCTTCAGCGGCGAACTGGGCTACGAAATCAATGTGCCGGCCGACTGCGGTGGCACCGTCTGGGAGGCCGTTCACGCCGCGGGTGCAGCACACGGCATCACGCCTTACGGCACCGAGGCCATGCACGTGCTGCGCGCGGAAAAAGGCTATGTCATCGTCGGCCAGGACACGGACGGCACCGTGACTCCCGACGATGCGGGCCTGGCCTGGGCCATCGGCCGGGGCAAGGCAGATTTTGTCGGCAAGCGTTCGCTGGAACGCGCGGCGATGAAGACGCCTCAGCGAAAACAGTTCGTCGGGTTGCGCACCCTGAATCCCGGCACGGTGCTCGAGGAAGGTGCGCAGGTCGCGGAATCGGCGCGACAGCAGCCGCCGATGAAATTGTGCGGCCATGTCACGTCCTCCTACTTCAGCGCGACGCTCGGGCATTCGATTGCGCTTGCGATGGTGGCGGGCGGACGCGCGCGTCATGGCCAGACCCTTTTCGTTCCGATGCCCGGCGGTGACATTGCCGTTCAAGTGACTTCACCGGTGTTCTACGACAGGGATGGAGCAAGGCTGAATGCCTGAACATTCCACAGCCAGAGAGATTCCTCAGACCGGCGCCGGCGACTGGTTGCGAACTCTTGCACCGGCCACACGCTTTATCCTGCAGGGCGGGCCGACGGCGCGCGCGGCGGCTGGCGAGGCATTCGGAGTGCCCCTGCACGAGAGCCCGTGCCGAGCCAACTCGCTGGGAAACCGCGCAGCGCTTTGGCTCGGCCCCGACGAGCAGCTGCTGCTCGGTCCGGCCGCGGACACGCAGATTCTTGCCGCCGCCCTCGAGGCTGCACTGACAGGTATCGCGCATTCACTGGTGGACGTCAGTCAACGCCAGATTGCACTGCAGGTGAGCGGGCCTCATGCCAGCGCGATTCTGAATACCGGATGTCCGCTGGATCTCGATCTCGCACGATTCCCGGCGGGCATGTGTACGCGCACGCTGCTCGGCAAGGCAGAAATCGTTCTTTGGCGCACCGGCGCCGCCGAGTTCCATCTCGAAGTGTGGCGCTCCTTCTCAGACTATGTTCTGGGATGGCTGCGGGAGGCCAATCAGGATATCGCGGCGCTGACGTGACAATTTCGTTCTTGAGCGTATTTCGGCCTTGCTTGTCTTGAACCCATGAGGGACGATTGCCCAACCGGGGGAGAGGGGATGATCATGCGGAACATTCAGCCAGCCAATATCCAGGGCGCCGTTCGGTTCGTGCTTTGTGCGGCACTCCTGAGCAGCGGGTCGCCAGTCGCCCTTGCCCAACAGGCGGAGAGCGGAACAGGAGCCGTGCCATTCGATGAGGTCGTGGTGACGGCCCAGCGCCGTGAACAGAATATCCAGGACGTCGGCATATCGGTGACTCCGCTCGGCGAGGAGACGCTGCAGAATCTCAATATCAATACCGCCACGGACATCGTGCGCGCCGTGCCGGGCCTGAAGATGAACGCTTACTCCTCGTCGCAGGTCGTGTTCAACATCCGCGGTGTTGCACAGAACAGCTATGGCGATGAGCAGGAGCCGCCGGTCGCCGTTTACCAGGACGACAGCTACTCCAGCTCGATCAACCTGGCGAGCTTCCCCGTGTTTGACCTCGCTCGCGTCGAGGTGCTGCGTGGCCCGCAGGGGACCCTGTTCGGCCGCAACGCCACAGGCGGAGCGATCCAGTTCATCTCGGAAAAGCCGACCAGGGAATTCGAGGGCTACACGGACCTGACGGTCGGCCGTTTCAATCAGGTCATTGTGGACGGGGCCGTATCGGGACCCCTGAGCGACAACGTGCAGGGCCGAATCGCCTTCATCAGCAACCAGGACGACGGCTATATCAAGGAAATCAGCCCCGGTGAAAAAGACCGTGGCGCCAACAACCATTACGCGCTGCGTGGCCAGCTTGCCTGGCAGCCGACCGACGACACGAACGTCAACCTGATCCTGCGCTATTTGCGCGCCGACAAGGAACGGCAGGCGGGGCTCTATTCGCATGAGCCGGCCTGTCCG
>JANPCY010000334.1:0-8835 GCA_031431175.1 Steroidobacteraceae bacterium
CCAGCAATTCCCCGCCCGCCGGATCCTTCCAGCGCTCCCAGAGACCCGCGAATGCGATCGGGCGCGGATCGCGCAGCCGGACGAACCAGGGCTGCTTCCCGCCGGGCGCGACCTGCCATTCGTACCAGCCATCGGCGAGCACGAGACACCGCCGGCGGCGGAATGCGTCGCGGTAGGCCGGTTTCTCCGCGAGTGTTTCGGAACGCGCATTGATCATCCGGTTGCCGATCGCGCGTTCTTTCGCCCAGCGCGGCACCAGCCCCCAGTGCAGCATCACGAGCGCGCGCGATCCCTCCTCAGCGACGCGCAGCGCCGGCACCGATTGCGTCGGAGCCATGTTGTAGCGCGGCGCCAGCTCAGGGCTGAAGTCCAGTGCGAATGTGCGCTTGACAGCTTCGGCCGGCGAAAAGAACGCATAGCGCCCGCACATGATCGCTACTCCCGGATGCCGGTTCCCCGGTTCATCAGCATCACGACGACGGTGAACATCAATATTGCCGACACCGTCATGATCGCAAAGGCCAGCCCGATGTTCACGTCACTGGTGCCGAGGAAGCCATGGCGGAAAGCACTGACCATGTACAGGACCGGGTTCGTGTGCGACAACGACTGCGCCCATTCCGGCAGCAGCGAGATCGAGTAGAACACGCCGCCCAGGTAGGTCAACGGGGTCAACACGAAAGTCGGAAACCATGAAATCTGGTCGAAGCTCTTCGCGAAGATCGCGTTGAAAAAGCCGCCGAGCGAAAACACGATCGCGGTCAGCAGCACCGACGCGATGACCAGCAATGGATGCTCCACCGGGATGCGCGTGAAGAACAGCGTGACGCCGGTGACGACCAGCCCGACCAGCAGGCCCCGCAAGACGCCGCCTGAGACGTATCCCAGCACGAGTAGCCAGTTCGGCAAAGGTGCAACCAGCAGTTCCTCGATGTGCTTGCCGAACTTGGCACCGAAGAAACTGGAGACGACGTTACCGTAGGAATTCGTGATGACCGCCATCATGATCAGGCCCGGCGCGATGTACTGCATGTAGTCGTAGCCGCCCAACTGCCCGATGCGGCTGCCGATCAGGCTGCCGAAGATGATGAAGTACAACGTGGCCGTCACCGCCGGCGGCACCAGGGTCTGGCCCCAGATCCGGATGATCCGATGGAACTCGCGGCGCATGATGGTCTCGAAGCCGATCCGGCGGACGCTCGCCAGCGAGGCTTCGCCAGCGCGCGCAGCTTCTCCCGCCGTCGCCATGTCAGCCTCCACCGGCGCCGGTGGCGCCCTTGCTTTCGACGAGCCGCATGAACAACTCTTCGAGGCGATTGACCTTATTGCGCATGCTGACGACCTCGATGCCGCTTTGTGTCAGGCGGCTGAAAATGTCATTGAGGCTCTGCTCCTTCGAAACCTCGACCTCCAGCGTATGGTCGTCGGTCATGCGCGACACGTAGCCCGGCAGCGGCGGCGGTTCGGCGACCGCCTGGCGGAAGTTCATCACGAAAGTCTCCTGGTTCAGGGAGCGGATCACGGCCGCCATGCTGTCATTCTCGATGATGCGGCCACCGTCGATGATCGCGATGTTGCGGCACAGGCTCTCGGCTTCCTCGAGATAATGGGTCGTCAGGATGATCGTCGTGCCCTGCTCGTTGATGCCGCGCAGAAAGCTGTACATGCTGCGCCGGATCTCGATGTCACGCCCGCGGTCGGCTCGTCGAGGATCAGCAGTCGCGGTTCGTGCACCAGCGCGCGCGCGATCATTAGGCGCCGCTTCATGCCGCCCGACAGCGAGCGCGCGATTTGGTCGCGCTTGTCCCAGAGCTGGAGCTGGCGGAGGTAACGCTCAGAGCGCTCGAGCGCGAGGCGCCGCGGAATCCCGTAGAAACCTGCCTGATTCACGATGATCGTGAACACCTTCTCGAACTGGTTGAAGTTGATTTCCTGCGGCACCAGCCCGATGCAGGACTTCGCATGGGCGAGCGCGCGGTCGATGTCGTAGCCGAACACCTCGACCGTGCCACTCGATTTCGTCACCAGCGACACGATGATCCCGATAATCGTCGTCTTGCCGGCGCCATTCGGGCCGAGCAGCGCAAAGAAATCGCCTTCCTGCACGTCAAGGTCGATGCCGCGTAACGCCTGGACACCATTGCGGTAGGTCTTGGTCAGGCCGCGAATCGAAAGCGCCTTCATGGAACTCCGGGGAAGCCGAGCAAGGTAACGGACAGGCGCGCAGCGTAAGCCGCGGCCTGTTTCCCGGCAACCACCAGAGTCAGGCCAGCGCGGCGCGCCTCGGCCGGCGTTGCAAGGCCTGCAGGCGGGCGCTGTCTGCGCCCTGAATCTGCAATCCGAGTTGCTGCAGCACACAGATTGACTTGTCGTCCGAATGCGCGGCGCATCCCTCGAATTGCAGCCAGAATCGCGCGCGTGAGCCGAAGCGTGCGGCCAGCATTGGCGAGACCCGCCGCGCAAGGCCGTCAAATGTTGCGACCGGCAGCGACGCAAGTGCCGCAATTGTCGCGGGCGCCATCCCGAACATGAGTCGCGCGCCGGGTGCACGCGTCTGCGCTAGATGCCAGGCCAGCATGATCGCCGTGCGCGTGAAAGCGACGATGCGCTCATCCACGACCGGGGCAGCATGGGCATCCCGGACACCGCTTGCTGCAGCAATCTGGCCCTCCCAGAAATCGCCGTCGTCGAAGCGCAATTCGAAGAGCACAAATGGCAGCCTTTCACAGAGCCGCTGCTGCGCCTCCGGATCGATCAGTGCATCGATGGCACGCGGCGGCAGACCCGGAATCAGCTTCAGCCGGCCCTCCTCCGCGAGTTCCGCAGCCAGATTGAGGAACGCGAGATTCATCGAGCACAGAGCCTTGCGGGTGGCTCCGTCCAGCAGCGAGCGTTCGGACCAGTCGGCGTTACCTGCTGGCGGTGCCAGCGCAAGCGGTTGTTGGCGGCTCATGGCATTTCTCCCCGATGACGTGCCATTACGAAGGTGGCCGGCTCCTGGACCGGGTTCTTATTGACTGGTGAAAAAATACCAGTCCGCTATCATGACGTCAAGGCAACTACGATGCGAATCACTGACGATCGCTACACCCGTGACCGGCTCCGGCTGGACCTGGCATTGCGCCTGATCGGGCACGAGGCGCGAACCCGCACCATCCGCAGCTGGACCGGGCTGACCGATGACCGGATCCGCAAGCTCTACCGGTCCTATGTCGCTGATGCCGGCCGCCGCGATGTGCGTCGCCATCGCGGCAAGTCGCCACGCCAAAGCGCCTTTTTCATGCGCAATGCCGGTATCCGCCGCGAAGCCGCGGGCCTCGCGGCACTGATGTGCATCCTCGGGCTGTTGCGCCGCGAAGCCAGCGCGTCGCCGGGCGGGCTGGAACAGCTGCGCTGGGGCGAGAACTTCTGCGAGGCTTACGAGACCTTCGCAAGCCTTTTTGAGCGCCCGCAGATCTCCTTCGAACACGCCTGCCATCTGTTGCGCTCGCTGGAACGGCAAAACGAGTTGTGCCCGGACGAATGCGAAGGCTGTGGCAGCCTGCTCGTCGTAATGCGCTATGCGGAAAGGCCGAAGGCCTGCGAGTTCTGCGCTTCGACCCGCCCGCCTGCGCGGCCGGGCCTGTCGGTAGGCGACTGCTAGAATGATGCATCTGCCTTCCAGGAACGGTATCCGATGCGTCCTGACATCGAGCGGCCCAATGTCTTTGCCGGGCCGCACGTCGATCGACTGAAGTTCTCGCGTGCCGACGCCGAGACTGTCGCGTTTGCGATTGCGGAAGGCACGGCCCGGCTGATTCCCGTCTGGCGTTCGCGCTGTCCCCTGATCCGCGCGCCATCGCCCAGCGCCTTCCTGCTTGAATTCGGCGTCGGACCATTTGCGGGCATCGACACGGACCAGCTGATCCTGCTCGGCGAATACCGCGGCAACGCTGTTTTTACGATTGAAATCGAGGCCGATGCGCCGCCGCCGCTCACGGACGGTGCCGAATTCGCCGACCTGCGCCTTGCAGCGGGCCTGTTGCCGCACGAAGAAGCGGGTCTGCTGGCCTATGCGCGGGCGATGGTCTCCTTCCGTCACCGCCATCGTTTCTGCGGTAGCTGCGGGGCGCCGACACGGCCAGAGCGGGCCGGACGCATGATGATCTGCACCAGCGAAGGCTGCGCCACGGAATTCTTTCCGCGCGTGGATCCGGCAATCATCGTGCTCGTCACACAGGGCGACCGGACGCTGCTTGGCCGGCAGGCAGGCTGGCCCGCAGGCCGCTATTCGACGATCGCGGGTTTTGTCGAGCCGGGCGAAAGTCTCGAGGACGCTGTCCGCCGCGAAGTGCTCGAAGAGACCGGCGTCCTGACCGGTACGATCGATTACCAGTCATCGCAGCCCTGGCCCTTCCCGCGCTCGTTGATGCTCGGCTTTCGCGCCGAGGCACTCTCAGCCGAAATCCGGCTCGGCGACGAAGAACTCGAGGACGCCCGCTGGTTCAGTCGCGCGGAGATCGCCGGCGGCACGCCAGTGCTGCCATTTCGGCAATCGATCGCATTCCGGCTGATCGAGGAGTGGTACGACGCTGGAAGCGTGCGTCCACTGGCCGAGGAGACGCAGCTGCACGGACGAGGCTAGCGGTTCCATATGTGCCTGGTCCTGATCGCCTACCGCACGCACCCGCGCTACCCGCTTGTGCTCGCCGCCAATCGCGACGAGTTCCACGCGCGGGCGGCCGAGCCATTGCACTGGTGGAATGAGGACCCGCCGCTGCTCGCAGGCCGCGATCTGCAGGCCGGCGGCACCTGGCTGGGGCTCGAAGCCTCGGGCCGCATCGCCCTCGTGACGAACTACCGCGACCCATCATTGCCGCGACCCGAAGGCACTTCCCGCGGAACGCTGATCAGCGAATTTCTCGGTGCCAGACAGGGTGCGGCTGAATTTGTGCGCGCGACTGCATCGCGTGCGGGGCAATTCAGCGGTTTCAACCTGCTCGCGATGGATCACGAGGGCCTTGGCTACGTGACGAGCCATCCACAGCCCGAGGCACGCATGCTGCTGCCGGGCGTGTATGGCCTGAGCAACCGACAACTGGACACGCCGTGGCCAAAACTCCTGCGTACACGCGAGAGTTTCGAGCGGGAATTGGCGGGCGATCATCCGCAGCCCGAAGCGCTGATGCGCATACTGTCGGATCGCACCATGGCTGCCGACGATGCGCTGCCCGATACCGGCATCGGCCTCGAATGGGAGCGTCTGCTGTCGGCACCTTTCATCGTCGGCGACGGCTATGGCACTCGCTGCAGCACCGTCGTGCTGATGCGCAATGACGGGATTATCACTGTCGAGGAACGCAGTTATGCGACGGACGGCAGTGCGACCATCCGCGTCCGCATGGCATACGAGTCCGAAGCGCCGCGATGATCCGCAGTCTCGCATTGCTGTTGCTTACGAGCCTCATGTGGATGCCCACTGCCCGTGCGGCGGATCCGATCGAGATCCGGATCGAGGGGGTCGAGGAACCGCTGCTGGAAAACGTACTCGCGCTTTTGAGCCTCAAGCGTCACGCGCGCTCAAAGGAACTCGATGAGGAATTGGTCGGGCGGTTGACGCAGCGCGCCCCGGGCGAGGTTGGCACGGCCTTGCGTCCGTACGGCTATTACGAGCCCATCGTCAACACCGAACTCACCCGGAATGGAGACGGCTGGCTGGTGATCGTCAGGATCGATCCCGGCCTGCCGGTGATCCTCGTCGAGCAACAGATCGAGATCACCGGCAGCGGCCGCGACGAGCCGTTCCTGCGCCAGGCGCTTGCACGCTCACCATTGAAGACCGGGCAGCGCCTGAGCCACGTGGACTACGACCAGCTGAAGGGCGAACTGTTTCGCACCGCCGCCGGCAGCGGTTACCTCGATGCCGAATTCATCTACAGCGAACTGCTGGTCGATCCCGCCGCCCACGAAGCACGCGCGAGGATCACATTCGAAACCGGAGAGCGCTACCGCTTCGGCCCGACCATCATCGAGCAGGATTTCCTGCGCGCGGAGCTGGTCGAACGGTACCTGCGCTACCGCGAGGGCGACTGGTACGATGCCGGCGCGCTGCTGCGCACGCAATTCGCGCTGGACGACTCCCAGTACTTCGCCGTCGTCGAGGTGCTGCCAGAGGAGCGCGACCGCGTGCGCAGGATCGCCCCGATCCGGATCACGTCCGGACCGAACAAGCGCGACCGCTACACGGTCGCTGCAGGCTATGCGACGGATACCCTCATGCGTGGCACGCTCGGTTGGGAGAACCGCCGCGTGAACCAAAACGGACATCGCCTGCGCGCCGAAATTCAAGGCTCCAGCATCAAAGAAAGCGTCAGGCTCACCTATGCGATCCCGTGGACCGACCCGGCGCTCGAGAAGCTGTCATTTGAGCTGCGCGGCCTGCGCGAGCAGCGCGCCGACGTCGAGACAACCGGCGGCACTTTCACAGTGGCATTGGCCCAGGTGCGCGGCAGCTGGCAACGCGTGCTCTCGGTGACTGCCGACGCGACGCGCGACGAAGTCGTCACGACGACCGGCACGACGACCACGGTCACCCGCCTGGACAGCCGTCTGCTGGTGCCGGGGATCTCGTACTCGTTGCTTCCCCCCGGCTTTCTCGGCATCAATGCGGTGCCGCACGGTTTCCAGGTGGAATTGCTCGGCTCGACCTCGGCGCTGGGCTCGGATACAAATTTCACGCGTTTGCTGGTTCGCGACGAACGGCGCTTCCGTCTCACCGGCCGCTGGAGCCTGCAGTTGCGCGCTGAGCTGGGCGCGAGTGTGGTCGGCGAATTCCAGGAATTGCCGGCCCAATACCGTTTCTTCGCGGGCGGCGATCGCAGCGTGCGCGGTTATGGCTACGAGGAGTTGTCGCCGGTCGACGCCGACGGCAATCACGTCGGCGGCCGGCACCTCATGACCGGCAGCATCGAACTGCAGCGCGACCTGCCGCGCAACTTCGTCGCGGCGCTGTTCGTGGATGGCGGCAATGCCGTCAACAACTTCGGCGACCGGCTCGAGTACTCGGCTGGCGTCGGCCTGCGTTACCGCTTGCCGTTCCTCAGCATCGGCATAGACGTCGCACAGTCGATCTCCGAGCCCGATCGCGGCCCACGACTGCACCTGAACTTCACGCCGGAACTCTAGGATGCCTCCGGTGATGAAGACGAAGACTCGATGGCTGCTGATCCTGGCAGCGCTTGCGATCCCCATCGTGAGCGCGGCTGCGACCTGGCTGCTTGCGACCGAAGCGGGCCTCGCGTGCGCCGTGGTGATGCTGGATTCGCTCGACACCGTGAAGATCCACATCACCGGTGCCCGGGGACGGCTGATCGGCCCGCTGAGCGCCGATGCGATCGTCATCGAGCACAAGAACGCGAGCATCCACATCACCGGATTCGATGCCGACTACGAACCCAGTGAGATCCTGGCAGGTCGCATATCGGCCGAGCGCGTGCGGGCAGCAACCATCGCGATCCAGATGCATGCACACAGCAAATCGCCCAAGCCACCCTCCTTCATGCCGCGCTGGCTGACCCTCGCGATCGACGATTTCGCCGTCCCGGATCTCAGGATCACTTCGCCGCACGGCGCCGATCTGCGGCTGCGCGCAGTCAGCGGATCCGCAAAGATCACCCGCTCCCAGATCCGTTTCGTGGATGGAGCCGCGGACGCCGGCAACTGGGCGGTCGCCGGCGCCTCCGGTCGCGTGCTGGCGCGCGACCCGATTGCGATCGAGGCCGACGCGGCCTGGTCGCTGATGGCGGAACGTGAACTGGCCGGCGTGGCGCGCGCAAGCGGCGATCTCGACCGCCTGCTCGTAAAAGCGCAAATCTCGACGCCCGGCAAGGGAACCGCCGATATCGAACTGACGAAGCTGACTGGCGAATTACGCTGGGTGGGCAAGGCCGAGATCGCGAGTCTCGATCTCCGGCAGTGGATCGACCCGGCGCCATTCGGCCCGCTGCGCGCGACGCTTGATGGCCGGGGCAATGTTTCACACTACGTGTTCACAGGCCTGATCCACGGTGATGAATTACCGGCCGCCGGTGTGACTCTGGCAGGTGCGGCGGACTATGCGGACGGCCTGGTCAACATTCCGGAGCTGAGGCTGGCCGTTACGGGCGGCGCGACTGTCCGGATGCAGGGCACGATGACCGTGACCGCGCCGCCGGCATTCGACATGTACGCCGAGTGGACCGACTTTTCCTGGCCGCTGGTCGGATCCGCAGTCGTGCGCTCGAGTGCGGGCACACTGCAGGCGCAGGGTTGGCGCGAGTTCAACTATCGTCTGGCCGGAAAGTTCCGGCCGCTGGACGCGCCGCCCGCCGAGGGTTGGGCCGCAGGCCAGTTCACCGCGACGCAACTCATCGTCGAGGAGTCCTCGTTGCAGGTGCTCGGCGGGCGCGTCGAGGCCAAGGGCATGCTGGCCCGCGACGAGCATCGCGCGTGGACAATTTCCGGCCGCGCGCAGGACATCGACCCGGCGACGCTGCGCAAGGATCTGCCGGGGCGGTTGTCCTTCGCCTATGCGGCTTCCGGTTCGGGTCTCGACGAGGGCGCGCGCTGGGCCGCAGCGGTTTCCGGGCTCTCGGGCCAGTTCCGCGGCCAGGCCGTGAGTGGCGGAGGTACCGTCCGACGCCAGGGGGCGCTGACCCAGTTCGAGCGGGTGGCGCTCGCTATCGGACCTGCGCGCCTGCAGCTCGAGGGCAGCCTGGGGCCCGAGTCGATGCTCGATGCGAAGCTGATTGCCGACGACCTTTCGGGTTTCCTTCCGGAGCTGGGTGGCCGCATCGACGCCACGCTGCGAGTCCGGGG
>JANPCY010000335.1:0-2880 GCA_031431175.1 Steroidobacteraceae bacterium
CCGCGGGCCAGGCGCTGCGCATCGATCGCGTGCATGGTCTGACGCTCCACGTCACGCCAATCGAATGACAGGAGACCAGAAATGATGACCTACGTACTCGTTGCCGTTGCCGTGCTCTTCGCAGTGCTGGTGGTCAATGCGATCAATATCCTGCGTGAGTACGAACGCGGTGTCGTGTTCACCCTCGGCCGTTACGCGGGTACCAAGGGACCGGGTCTGATCATCGTTTGGCCAATCGTGCAGCAAATGGTGCGCGTGGACCTGCGCACGATCGTGCTCGACGTGCCGAAGCAGGACGTCATCTCGCGCGACAACGTCTCGGTCAAGGTGAACGCGGTCGTCTATTTCCGGATCGTGGATACGGACAAGGCCATCATCCAGGTCGCAAATCCATTAGAAGCGACCAGCCAGCTCGCCCAGACCACGCTGCGCTCGGTTCTGGGCCAGCACGAACTCGACGAGATGCTGACGGAGCGCGACCGGCTGAATTCCGACGTACAGAAAATCCTGGACTCCTCGACCGATGCTTGGGGCATCAAGGTGTCGCATGTCGAGATCAAGCACATCGACCTCGACGAAACCATGATCCGGGCGATCGCGAAGCAAGCCGAGGCCGAGCGCACGCGGCGCGCCAAGATCATCCACGCCGAGGGCGAGAAACAGGCCGCGGCGATGCTGGTCGAGGCCGCGAAGCTGCTGGGTGCCGACCCGCGCGCGATCCAGTTGCGTTACATGCAGACGCTGACGGAACTCGGCAGCGACAGGAGCACGACAATCGTATTCCCAATGCCGATGGACCTGCTGTCACCATTCGTGAAGAAGCTCGGCGCGCCCGACTGATCAGCGGCGCGCAATAATCACCGTCCCGGCAGCCGGACGCTGACGCGGGCGCCACCGAGACGGCTCTCGCCGATCTCCAGCGTGCCGGAATAAGCCACGGCAATATCACGCGCCACCGATAAGCCAATGCCCTGCCCCGCGACGCTTTCGTCGGCGCGCACACCGCGTTCCAGGACACGCATGCGTTCGGCGGGCGGAATGCCGCGGCCATCGTCCTCGATGTCAAGCACCAGGCCGGGACGACGCCAGTCGGCTGAGGTCCAGGGCATTGCACGCACCGCGACTTCGGTCTTGCTGTACTTGCAGGCGTTGTCCATCAGGTTGCCGGTCAGCTCCAGGAAATCGGCAGCATCGACCGGATACGCAGTTGCCGGCGCGACCGCAATGGATATCCGCAGCGACCTGTCGGCATAAACCTTTGTAAGCGCGCCGCGCAGTTGCTCGAGTGCCTCCTGGACCGGCAGGTCGGTCATCGTCGCGCCAGTGCCGCCGAAGACGGCGCGCTTGAGCTGGTGCTGGACAATTTCCTGCATGCGATCCAGTTGCCGCGCCTGGGACTGCCGGTCGGTCTGCCCGCTCTCGATCAATCCGCGCAAGGCGGCGAGCGGCGTCTTGAGGCTGTGGGCGAGATTGCCCAGTGTCGATCGATAGCGTTCCAGGCGCTTCCGCTCACCGGCCAGCAGCGCATTCAGATTGCCGGTGACGCCGGCAAGTTCGCGCGGCCAGCCGGAGTCCAGAAGTTCACGCCGCCCGGCCTCGATGTCAGCGATTTCTGTCTCGAGCTGGTGCAGGGGCTTGAGCGCGATTCGCAACGCAACCGCGAGGCCCGCGAGCAGCAACAAGCCAAGCAAGATCGAGCCCGACAGGAGCCAGGCGCGTACGCGCGCGATCTCCCGGTACCAGGGCTCGAGACTTTCGGCGGCGCGGATGATGAAGTCCCTGCTGCTGCCGTCCTCGAGCTCCCAGCGGATTCCGAGCGAGAGACCCATCACCCGCGTGCCATCGGCGAGCTTCGCGTACTCCAAATGGCGCTCGCCGGTCGCCGGCGCCGCCGCCAGATTGAGTCCGCTGCCGAGCGCCGACGGCGAACGCCAGCTGCCGCGTGAACTGACGATCTCCGCGTACATGCCCGAGCCAGGAGCCGCAAGCCGCGGCTCAGCAAGATGTTCCGGGGTCAGGCGGCCTGCGCTGTCGATGTCGGCCGACGAGATCAATGCGATGACCTGCGCATCGAGCACATCCTGGCGCGCGCGCAGGCCGAGGTCACGGTACATCGAATCGAGCGCCCAGGCGGCGACGCCGGCCGCGGCCAGCAGCAGCAGGGCCAGCGTCACGAGCAGTCGAGCCTGCAGCGATGGGGTTGATCGCGCCACGATCATTCGCGCGCGATACGGTAGCCGCGGCCCCTCAGAGTCTCAATCGGCTGGCGGTCTCCATCAGGGTCGAGCTTGCGGCGCAGCCGTCCGATGAAGACTTCGATGGTGTTGCTGTCGCGTTCGAAGTCCTGCTCATACAGCTTTTCCGTCAATTCGGTCTTGGAAATAACCTGTCCGGCACGCAGCATCAGGTATTCGAGCAATCGGTACTCAAATGCGGTCAACTCGATGGTGGCGCCGGCGGCCCGCACTTCCTGGCTGCGGTTGTCGAGCTCGATCACGCCGCTCTTCAGCAGCGGCTGCGACCAGCCGCCAGAACGGCGCAGCAATGCCTGCACCCGCGCAAGCACCTCTTCGAACCGGAATGGCTTGGTGACGTAGTCGTCGGCGCCGGCGTCGAGTCCGGCGACCTTTTCCTGCCAGCTGTCGCGTGCAGTCAGGATCAACACGGGGAATGACTTGTCCGCCTTGCGCCAGGCGCGGATCGCATCCAGACCGGACTTGCCCGGCAGGCCGAGATCCACGACCGCGATATCAATCGGATATTCCTTGCCGGAGAATTCCCCGTCGACACCGTCGGCGGCAAGATCCACGGCAAAGCCTGCCGCGCGAAATTGCTGTGCGAGCGTTT
Organism: Steroidobacteraceae bacterium; assembly: GCA_031431175.1. Classification (GTDB taxonomy): domain Bacteria; phylum Pseudomonadota; class Gammaproteobacteria; order Steroidobacterales; family Steroidobacteraceae; genus SCUD01. The sequence goes on from JANPCY010000335.1 coordinate 2,848, forward strand.
CGCGCAGCGCCGGTTCGTCCTCGACGATCAGCA
>JANPCY010000336.1:0-5995 GCA_031431175.1 Steroidobacteraceae bacterium
CGGTGCCATCGCCGCGCGCGGCGTCGGCCGCCTCGAGTTCCAGGTCCGCGAGCCGACGCAGCGCTTCTGCGCGCAACTCCGGGTCACCGGTATCGAGCTCCAGGAATCGCCGGTAGGCCTCGCGCACCTTTGCGGTATCCACAGGCGCGGCAGGACCTACCTGGACCGCCGCGGTCTTCTTGCGAAGGTCGCCGACGGTCTGCGCGCCGGCGGCAATCGCCGCAGCGGCGATCACGAGACCAGCGATTCCCGACTGCCACCCGCGATTCATGGCGTGCCCGTACTCGCGCGATCGTAAATCGTTGCGATCGCATAACGTGCCTGCACGGAATACTCGTCCAGGCGGTTTCGCTGTTCTTCGAGCTCGCTGATCGCGATGTCGGCGAGACGGCGGCTCTGGGCCGTCATAGCGGCCTCGACGCGGACCGCAAGATCAGCGACGCGCGGAGACACCGTATTGACGCGAACGGCAAGCGCGGCCGCACGCTCCGGCGTACCCCGCCGCGCCTTGGCGGACCCCGCCTGGCGGGTACGGGCGTCGTAGACAGCTGCATCGAGTTCACGCATGGCGCGTCGTGCCTGCCAGACACGCGTCTTCCAGGCGGCATCCAGATTCCAGGTCACCACCCCACGCGCGAGTCTTGCCTTTTCGCGGGCATCGTCAAAGCTCGCATCGCCCGGGTGCACGGCCAACTCCGCCTCGACGCCCGCCAGCGTCGACAACCACTGGCGCTCGCGCTCGGTCGCGAGCGCGACTATGTCGCGATCATGCAGTGCTGCCTCCAGTCGCGCGCGCAGTTCGTCGCGGCGCCGGTTGATGTCGGCCACGTCCACCGTCGCAAGGTGCCGGTCGGCTTCGGGCAGCTTTCCGGCGAACGCGCTGTTGCGCGTCTCGATCATGTCGGAAAACGCGCCGAGACTGGTCGACCAGCCATTGAGGTTTTGCGCCATTGATTCGAGCGACCGATAGCTCTTAAGCCCCTCCTGGAACTCGTGGCCGGCCATCAGGTGATAGAGATACCGTGACTCGGGCACATCAGGCAGCTCTGCGAGTTGCACGAACCAGTCCGGTCGCGCACCACTATCGACGGCCAGCGCAGCGGTCAGCAGGCGCCCGGCGCGAATCGCCGTAATCGACTCATCGATACGAATGCGTTCGGCATCGTAGGCCGCGATCGCCTGTTCGTAGTACCCGACTGCCTGACCGATTGCCGAGAGTTCCGCGTAGGCATAGGGAACCGCGAGGTAGGATTCCTGCACCGCGGCGTCGAGCAGATCGCGTCCGTGAAGCTCCAACCACGGAGCGAGCGCCTGCTGGTAGGCTCCGCCGGCAGCGTCGGCCCAGCCAGCCCCCAGCAGCGCCTTGTTCGCCTGCGGCCCCTTCAGTCGCACCCGGTCGAGTGCGGTGCGCGCTGCGACCGGCTGGCCTGCCTGCAGCAGCGCGTATCCCAGTGCGAGGTTGGCCTTGTCGCGCAATGAACGGAGTTCCGGGTCGGTCGTCTGCAACATCCCGACCTGTTCGAGCATTGCGTGGCCGCGCTCGGCGCGATTTGCGCGCACCAGTGCGACGCCAAGATTAAACCGCCCGTAGGCGGTCCAATTATCCGGGCCCTGCCAGCCATCGAGTTCGGCGATGGCCGCGTCAAATTGCCCGCGATACATGAGCCCCTGCGCGATCAGCAGCCGGCGTTCCGATTCGAGCTCGATGGGCAGTCCTGCGCTGATCGCGCGCAAGGCCCGCTCGGACTGCTCGAAGTGACCGCCTGCATAGAGGACCTTGCCGAGATAGAACCAGGCACGATCGCGAACCTGCGGCGGCGTCGAGGTGTCTGCCAAAAGACGCTCGAAGATCTCGCGCGCCTCGCGATGCTGGCCTAGCGAAAGATACAAGCCGCCGCGCAGCAATTCGGCGTCGCGGGCATGCGGGTCGAGATGGCCCTGCTCCCGATATGCGGACAAGCGCACCAGCGCCTCGAAATGATCGCGGCCATAGAAATGGAACAACACGTCACCGTAGTGCAGGTCCTGCACCTTGACAGCCGGCAATCCCGCCGGATCAGGCGTATTGATCCGCGCAGTACCCAACCTGGGTTCAGTCGCTGCGGGCGCGGAATTATCGACAGTCGCGGAATCCGCCACGGACGCCGTACCTGCCACGGGCATCGCGCCCGCAGGCGCGGCCCAGACGGCGAGCACAGCCAGGAAGACGTTCAGCCGCCACGCCAAGCTGTCACTCCCACACTTTGACGACGAATTCGGGTTGCAGCTTGCGCAAACGGTCGCTGATGCGCAGTTCAACGTATTTCGCACCGACGCCCTTGTCTATCGTCAGCGTGGCCCCGCGCTTGTAATCACGCTCATGCGTGCCCCGCCCGGTAAAGAACGCGACCAGCTCGTGCTCGCCCGCCTTCATGTTGCCGAGCCAGATCCGTTGCACGCCGCCGCGCAGCAGTGCCTCGCGCTCGCGCGCCGTGTACAGGTAATTCGAGACTTCCTTGCCATCGATGCGAATCTGCACCGAGTCAAGATCGAAGAAAGTGCCGATATCCATCGCCAGGAATACCGCAAACTGCGTGCTCGCCGGGAACAGCAGATCCTCTTCGAGCATGAACAGGTCGCGATTGAGGTCCACGACTTCGCGTCGCAGTTCCTGCACCTCGGCATCAAGCGCCGATCGCTCCGGGCTGGGCTGTTCTGCCAGCTCCTCCGCCCGGCTCGTCGCCAGGGCCAGCAGCATGATTGCGGGTACCGCAGTCGCCTTGATCCAAGCTCTCATGTCGCAAGTTCCTGTTTATTCATCGATGAGATCGCGCAGTTGCACCAGCAAGCCGCGCTCCTCGCGCTCGTCGAGCGCGTCGTGACGGGCGCGGATCGCGCCACTCCGGTCAATCAGAATAATCAGCGGCAGGCGGTCAGCCTCATAAGCGCGGCTTACCTTCTTGCCGGCATCCAGCAGCACCGGGTAGTCAATGCCGGCCGCTGCCGCAATTGTCGCGGCGCCTGCCGGTTCTTCGTCGAGGCTGACCGAAAGCACGACAAGACCGGCAGGCGCATAGGTGACGCGCAGATTTTCGAATCGCTCGAGTTCGCGCCGGCAGTCGCCACACCAGCTGGCCCAGAAAATGAGCGCAACGACCTCGCCGCGGTGCTCGGAAAGCCGGTAATTGGCGCCCGCCACCGAGCGCAAGGCGAAATCGGGGGCGGGCGAGGCCATGGCCGGCGCCGCGAACGCAATCAGGATCGTGAGCGCCGCAACAAAGCGCCCCATGCGCCGGTCGTCGTCAACGAGATCCTGGGTACTTTTCATGATATTGGTCCACCGGACGGCCGACGCCTCACGATCCTGCTGTCCATCCCGAGTGACATAATGCCGAGGCGGCGGGCACGAAACCACTGCCCTTTCAGGCATCGTCCGTCGCGGCCCGGCGGAGTTCACACGATTGTGCCGCTGACGATCGGGTTGAAGGCGATCAGGCTGTCCTGAAGGGTCGCCGATCCCAGGCCGTGACCCGGGAACAGGGACCCGAATGTGCCCTGCTCACCGTGCAATGCCAGGTAATTGAGAATGACCGTCTCGACCAGCAGGTTGACGTTGTTTGCTGCCGGCGTCCCTGCGGTTTCCACCGAGGCGTCCTGCCGGAACCAGCCGATCTGCTGGTGCTGCTCAGGCGGCCGGCTGTCGCCCGTGTAGAGCTGCGACCGGCCCTGGGGGTTGTAGACGAGGAAGAACGACGCGGCGGTCTGCTGGTTGTCGCTGGTCCAGTCGAACTTGCCGCGCCCGTCCACGCTGTTGTCGGCGACGCCATCCGCGGACAGCGAACCGTCGCTGAACACGTAGAGCATCAGTGGCACGCCGCGCCGCGCCGCGTATTCGAGGCAGGCGCCCATGCAGCGGCCGGCCCGCAGGTCGCGAAGCTCGCCGGTTGCGCGGCCCTGGCCGTGGTAGTCGTAGCCACCCATCGTGATGGTGCCGGCCCCGGCGTAACCATTGATAACGAGCTTCATGACCGCGGCGGTCTTGCGGAATTCCGAATCGTTGTCGAATTCGGCGCGGTTGAAGATGCCCGCCGGACCGACGATGTCGGGATCGAGTTCGGGATTGAGCGCCGATGGATCGCCATAGCGATCGGTCAGGTCAGCGGCCTTGACATAGTTGCAGCGCACCAGGTCCTTGATCACCGCATCACGCGTAATCTCGGTGTCCACCCGCGCCAGCTTGCGATCCGACAGGCGCTGGATCGATTCCATGACGCGCACCGCGTCGTCCTGGTCGAGGAGTCCCACGAGCTTGCCGGTGTCCACGAGGCCCGTGACGTCGCTTGTCTGGTCTACCTTGGTCGGTCGTACCGAGGCTTCGACCATGGCGGAGGGCGACATCGAGTTGCCGCCCGATTCGGAGCTTTGCGATCCGATCAGTGTCAGCAGCTCGCCGTCCGCGCCGGCACGATAAATGCCGTACATCGGATTGTGCGGGTTGTTGCTGGTGTCGTTCTCGGAACGCGCCGGGATCACGGCGCCATTCAGTGCGGCGGCCGTCGTCACGCTGACGCGCTCGGCAATGCCACGCTTGAAGGCGCTGTCCAGGTGGAATGCGAGCCCCAGGCTGCGGTCCACGAAATCATTGGTCGCGCTGGCGGGATTCGGCGAATTCGGCACCATGTCGCCCGGCAGGCCGAGCCGCCCGTAACCGGCGACCGACAGGAAGTCGAGCTGGCCGCCCGTGCCGCCGACCAGCACGTTGGAGCCGACCATGTTCGCGCCCCCCGCGAGGTCGATGCAGATGAACGGAATCTTGCCCGCGCCCTGCACGGCGATGCCGCAGCTCTGCTTGAGCGCCTCGAGATCCGGTGACAGCGCCGCCTGCGCTGCGCGGGGATTTGCGAACAGCCCGAAGACGGTTGGCGCGATAACGGTCGCCGCGCCGCTGATGAAGCCCTGTGCAATGAACTGCCTGCGGCTGACGGGCCGCGGGTGGTTCTGCTGGTACAGCGGCGCATCCGGATGGAGTGCCCCGCGCCTGGATTTTCTCCTCATCGGTGCAAGTACCTCATTGCAGCAGCGTGCTGGCGCTGCCGACCACTGCCGCGCAGGCCGACTTGACAATGACCAGCGTGCGATCCGCGGCGCAGGCTGCGCCGCAAGCGGCAAGCCTTCCGATCAGCGCATCGACCTCGGTCGTGATCTCGGCCGCCGAGGGCTGCGAGGCCAGACCTGAGCCTACCGCGCGGGTCCGCAACGGGCCCGTGATCAGGGCGCGCTCGGCAGGCGTGTCGAATGCCGTGGCGGCCGAGGCGCCGAAATTGAATCCCGGGAAGTACGCGGCCCGTAATGCCGGGTCGTCCACGAGCTCGTTGCAGTATTCGATCGCGAGCTGGGCCATGCCGACCTGGTGCGACGACAGGAAGCCCTCGATGTTCTCGACCGTCGGCAACTGCTCGCGCACGCGGTTATAGGTGTCCGTGACCGCGGTGTTGGTCGTCGGAATACCGGTCATGACCGACATCGAGGCGGAGATTTCCTGGAATGTGCGCAGGCCGATCTCGGGCGCCGGGGCGCCGTCAGGCGGCGGCGGCAACGGGGATGGCGCGGGCTCGGTGCGCAATTGCGTGGTCGAGCCGATTCGCTCGAAACTCAGGAAGAACTGGTCGGCGGCCGGACCCTTGTCGAGCGCGACGACGGTTCCGATGCTGGACAGCGGGAACCCGAGCACTGCGCCGATGTTATATCCCGAGGCCACCACCGTCTGATCGAGCGGGATGTAGGCCTGGCCGACCCGCGCCTCGGCGCCGTTGAGGCCGATGCGTACACCGCGGATAGGCAGCTGGTCGGGCGTCACGCTCGGATCGAGGCTGATGAAGGCCGGTTTGTTGAACAGGTACGAATAACTGTCGAACTGGCTGCCCTCGAACAGCAGGTAGCTCTGCGGCACATTGACGAGATGCGCCACGGAAAACAGCAGGTAGAAGCGCTCGCCGACGCCGGCGTCGAAATTCTG
>JANPCY010000337.1:0-2562 GCA_031431175.1 Steroidobacteraceae bacterium
GGCCAGGGACCTGGAGCGTGGCCGGATCGATCAGGCCCGCTTGGAGGCGACGCTCGCCCGTATCCGTCCCACCGCGGACTACGGCGACCTCGCCGATTGTGAATTGGTGGTCGAAGCTGTATTCGAGGACCGCGAGATCAAGGCGGGAGTGACGGCAAAGGCCGAGGCTGTGCTCGGCCGCGACAGCGTATTTGCGAGCAACACCTCGACACTCCCGATCACGGGATTGGCAAAGGCCTCGAGGCGGCCGGCACGATTCATCGGCCTGCATTTTTTCTCGCCGGTCGAGAAGATGCCGCTGGTCGAGATCATCGTCGGCAGGAAGACCGACGCGACGACGATAGCGCGCGCCTTCGATTTCGTCGGGCAGATCCGCAAGACGCCGATTCTCGTGAATGACAGCCGGGGCTTCTTTACCAGCCGCGTATTCAGCACCTTTGTGAATGAAGGCCAGGCGATGCTGGCCGAGGGCATCCTGCCCGCGCTGATTGAGAATGCCGCGAAGCTCGCCGGCATGCCGGTCGGGCCGCTGGCGGTCTCCGATGAAGTCACGCTCGATTTGCAGTGGAAAGTCACCCGCCAGACCGAACAGGACCTCGGCGCAAAGTACCGCCGCCCGGTCAGTTACGAGGTCTTGCAACGCATGGTTGTCGAGCTCAAGCGGCTGGGCCGGCGCCAGGGTGGCGGCTTCTATGATTACCCGGCCGGCCTGCCAAAGCAGCTATGGCCCGGGCTTGCACGGCACTGGCCGCCCGCCGCGACGCAGCCATCGGTGGCGGACGTGCGGGAGCGGCTGCTGCACATACAGGCGCTGGAGACCGCACGTTGCGTCGAAGAAGGCGTGTTGACGGATGCGGCCGACGGCGATCTCGGCTCGATACTGGGAATCGGGTTCCCAGCCTGGTCAGGCGGCACACTTTCCTACATCGACACGATCGGCATCGCGGTTTTCGTTGCCGATTGCACGCGCCTGGCGAGGAAGCACGGGCCACGCTTCAAGCCGTCGCGCTGGCTGAAGCAGCGCGCCGAGCGCGGCGAGAGCTTCTACCCGCCGACGGCCGTCCGCGGCGCGGCCTGAGACGGCCACCCAGTTGGGACTTCGCGCATGTGACACTGGCGCCCGATAACGCGACAATCCAGCGGGTAGCGACGCCGAATGACGACAGCAGGCGGTGACCATGACCGGTGAACTGGAACAACTGGGGCATTACATCGGCGGCCGGCGGATCGCAGGCGGTTCCGGGCGTTCGGCGCCGGTGTTCAACCCGGCGCTCGGCGTCGCGACGACGCAGGTGGCGCTTGCCTCGGCCAGCGAGACCCATGCGGCCATTGCCGCGGCACGGGCAGCGCTGCCGGAATGGTCCGATACGCCGGCGCTACGCCGTGCGCGCGTGCTGTTCCGCTTCCGGGATCTCATAGAAAAGCACTCCGAGGAAATCGCCGCAATACTCACGCGCGAGCACGGCAAGGTGCTCGCGGATGCGCGCGGCGAAGTCACACGCGGCCTGGAGATCGTCGAGTTCGCCTGCGGCATTCCGCAGCTACTGAAGGGCGAATACAGCGACGCCGTCGGTCACGGCATCGACAGCTGGTCGCTGCGCCAGCCGGTCGGCGTCTGTGCCGGCATCACGCCCTTCAACTTTCCGGCGATGGTGCCGATGTGGATGTTCCCGGTCGCCATCGCCTGCGGCAACACCTTCATTTTGAAGCCCTCCGAGAAGGACCCCGGCTGCCCGATGCGCCTTGCTGAACTCCTGACCCAAGCCGGCGCACCCCCCGGCGTGCTGAATGTCGTCAATGGCGATCGCGAGGCCGTCGAAACGCTGCTGACCGATCCCGGCGTGGATGCGATCAGCTTCGTCGGTTCGACGCCGGTCGCCGAGCATGTCTTCCGGACCGGCTCCAATCACGGTAAGCGCGTACAGGCGCTGGGTGGCGCAAAGAATCACATGGTCGTGATGCCGGATGCGGATCCCGCGGGCGCCGCTCATGCCCTGGCAGGCGCCGCATACGGATCAGCCGGTGAGCGCTGCATGGCGATCTCGGTCGCAGTCGCCGTCGGCGATGCCGGCGACCGGCTGGTCGAGGCCCTGAAGAAGGAACTCGCGGCAATCCGTGTGCTGCCGGGTACGGCCGAGGGCGCCGACATGGGTCCGCTGGTAACGCGCGAGCACCTCGACCGGGTGCTGGGCTATGTGGGCACCGGCGTGCAGGAAGGCGCGAAACTCGTCGTGGATGGCCGCAAGCTGAGCGTCGCCGGCCACGAGCGCGGCTTCTTCATGGGGCCCGTGCTGTTCGACGCGGTGACGCCAGCGATGCGCATCTACCGCGAAGAGATTTTCGGTCCGGTACTCGTGATCGTGCGGGTGCCGGATCTCGACGCGGCGCTTGAGCTGGTCGATGGCCACGAATACGGCAATGGCACGGCGATCTTCACGCGTGACGGCGGGGCTGCGCGCGAGTTCTGCCGCCGCGTCACGGCCGGCATGGTCGGCGTCAATGTGCCGATCCCGGTGCCGATGGCATTCCACAGCTTCGGTGGCTGGAAGCGCTCCCTGTTCG
>JANPCY010000338.1:0-1814 GCA_031431175.1 Steroidobacteraceae bacterium
GACCTCGACGTAGCCACGCACGAGACGCTGCGGCCTGAGCCCGCGAGCCCGCTTCAGGATTTCTTGCAACTCGCGGCCCGCTGCGTAAGTGCGTTCGTGAATTTCGAGCGCGGCGTCGAAGGTTAGCGAGACGCGCGGCCGGTGACCGCTGTCTTTCGGCAGCAGGCGCGGCACAACCAGCCACAGGTAGGGCAGCGCGATTGCCGCCGCGATCGCAACAATATGAACGAAGTCGAACATGCCAATTGCCGGGACGCCGAGCCTTTCGGCGATACCGACGACCAGCAGGTTGGTCGAGGTACCGATGGTCGTCGCCATGCCGCCGATAATCACGGCGTAATTCATCGGTAGCAGCGTGGGCGCCGGACTGGTGCCGGTGCGCGCCGCAATCGCGACCAGCACCGGCATCATCAACACGACGACCGGCGTGTCATTGATGAACGCGCTGACCAGCATGCAGAAGGCGAGAAACAGCAGGAATGCGAGTTGCGGCGCGAACGACCAGAAGCGCGCCAGACGACGCACGATGGGCTCGAGGGCGCCGGTCGCAACCAGCCCATGGCCCAGCATCATCAGGAAACAGATAGTCACGAGCGCCGGGTGGCCGAATCCGGCCAGAAACTGTTCCGGGCCGAGCGGGCGATCGCCCCGGTCGTAGGGGAACAGGCCGAACAGCAACATCAGCGCCAGCAGCGATAGCAGCGCCGTGCTCTGCACCGGCAGCTGTTCCTTGGCGAACAGCCAGAAGGTGGCGACCGTGATCGCGAGCACCGCGACGGCGTGCGGATCGATGAAGCCGAGATCCATTACTGGCAGTTTACTTCAGGAGTTAGGGGGCAATGGGCTGTGGTTGGCCGGCAGCGCGCCCAGGGCTAGCCTGCGGCGTTGCCCGGCCAGCCGTCGCGCAGGCGCAGATCGAGCTGTGGATAGGGAATCGTGATGCCGGCTGCCTCAAACAGGTCCCAGATCGCCAGATGAAGGTCTGAGCGCACATTGTTGATTCCGTCTTCCGGATCGCGGATCCAGAAACGCAGCTCGAGTGCAATGCCGTTATCGGCAAAGGCCATCACCCTGCTTGCCGGGACAGGGTCCTTCATCACGCGAGGATGCACGGATGCGGCGTCAAGCAGCAATTGCAGGGCCTTGCGAGGATCGTCCTGGTAGCTGATCTGCACCGGCAGCTTCAGCCGAATCGCGCGATCGCTGTAACTCCAGTTCACGACCTCCGTGCTGATCACGTTCTCGTTGGGAATGAGTGTATCGACGCCATCGCGGTCGCGCACGACGATATAGCGGGCACGCAGTTCCTTGACGACTCCAAAACGCTCGCCGATCGTGATGACATCTCCCTGGCGTATCGAGCGGTCGCCGACCAGGATGAAGCCGCTGACAAAATTCGCGGCGATGCGCTGCAGGCCAAAGCCCAGGCCAATGCCCAGTGCGCCGCCGAAAACGGCCAGTGCGGCCAGGTCGATGCCGACCGCATTGAGGCCGAGCAAGCCCGCGATCAACAGCAGGAACAGCCGTACGAACTTGGCGATGCCGACCCGAAGTCCGATCGAGACCTGGCTTGAGGCCATCAGGCCGCGGGTAGCGATCGTGCCGAGGTATCCGCCCGCCATCAGGAAGGCGAAAATCGTCAGGATGCCCTTCATGGCGTCCAGCAAGGAAAACCCTTTCTTGCCGAGCGGGATCTCGATACTGTCGAGCGCGGCGGCCACCGGCTCGGTCCAGCCCAGCAAGTACATGGCGACGAGCAGCCAGGCGAACCAGGTGATCAGGTGCTCCGATGCGGCCAGCAGCGGTCCCGGCTG
>JANPCY010000339.1:0-2204 GCA_031431175.1 Steroidobacteraceae bacterium
CCGCCCTTGACCGTCGCGTCATTCGCGATCACCAGCAACTCACGACCATGGATGCGGCCAATACCGGCCACGAGACCTGCGGCTGGTGCCTCGTCGCCGTACATGCCGCCGGCCGCGAGCGGCGCGATTTCGAGAAATGGACTGCCCGGATCCAGTAGCGCCTCGATGCGATCGCGCGGCAGGAGCTTGCCGCGCGCAAGGTGCTTGGCACGCGTTTCCTCGCCGCCGCCGGCAGCAGCCAATGCCAGGCGCTGCCGCAATTCGGCAACGAGCGTCTTCATATGCGCCGCGTTTTCGCCGAAGTCGGCACTCCGCGGGTCGATTCGGGATGCGATCCGGGTCATGGGCTGGTCGCCTTGAACAGTTCCCGGCCGATCAGCATGCGGCGGATCTCGTTGGTGCCGGCGCCGATCTCGTAGAGCTTTGCATCGCGCAGGATACGGCCCGCAGGATATTCGTTGATATAACCGTTGCCGCCCAGCACCTGGATGGCTTCGAGGCCTGCATGGGTCGCGCGCTCGGACGCGTACAGCAGACAGGCGGCGGCGTCATAGCGTGTCGTGCGCCCGGCATCGCAGGCGCGGGCAACCGCGTAGGTGTAGGCACGCGCCGAGTTGCAGGCGGTGTACAGGTCGGCGAGCTTGGCCTGCATCAGCTGGAAGCTGCCGATCGGCCGGCCGAACTGCTCGCGGTCGTGCAGGTAAGGCACGATGAGATCGAGTGCCGCTCGCATCAGGCCGAGCGGCCCGCCGGTCAGCACGAGGCGTTCGTAATCGAGACCGGACATCAGGATCGCAGCGCCCTGGCCGATCCCGCCCAGCAGGTTTTCCATCGGTACAAAGCAGTCGTCGAAAACCAGTTCGCTGGTGTCCGAACCGCGCATGCCGAACTTGTCGAGCTTCTGCGCGCTCCGGTAGCCCTTCATGCCGCGTTCGACGATGAACGCCGTGATGCCGGGCGCGCCGCTGCCGGGCTCAGTCGTTGCATAGACAACGGCCGTGTCGGCCTCGGGGCCATTCGTGATCCACATCTTGCTGCCATTCAGCACGAAGCCATCACTGCGGCGATCGGCCCGCGTGCGCATCGAAATGACATCGGAGCCGGACCCCGGCTCGCTCATCCCAAGCGCACCGACGTGTTCACCGCTGATCAGACTGGGAAGATAGCGGCGCTTCTGCGCGTCGTTGCCCCAGCGGCGCAGCTGGTTGACGCAGAGATTCGAATGCGCGCCATAGGACAGTCCGACAGCACCGGAGACGCGGCTGATCTCCTCCATTGCGATGACATGCTCGAGATAGCCGAATCCGAGGCCCCCGAATTCCTCGGGCACGGTCATGCCGAGGAGTCCCATCGCGCCCAATTCAGGCCACAGGTCGCGCGGGAACAGGTTGCTGCGGTCAATCTCGTCGGCCCGCGGCGCAATGCGGCGTACGGCGAATTCGCGCACGGCACGGCGCAGGTCGTCGGCCCGCTCGCCGAGCTGAAAGTCGAAGTCCACCTCGAACATGGCTTCTCCGGGGCGGCCGATGCCCCCTTGTCAGGCGCATATTATTGTCCGACAATCCGACAGGCAAGCTTGAGACGGAGATATGTGACTCGTGTTCGAACCGCTGGGTTACGCACCCGCCTACCTGCGCGTTTCCGAGGCGATCCGGGAGCGGATCCTGCGCCGTGACCTGAAAGAGGGCCAGGCGCTCCCGACCGAAACCGAGCTCGCACGCCAGTTCGAGGTTAACCGCTCGACTGTGCGCGAGGCGCTTCGCAAGCTTGAGAGCAGCGGCCTGCTAGGGCGCCGCGCAGGCGGGAAGAGACTCTATGTCACCCGGCCGACCCGTGAGTCGGTGGGCGGCGGCCTGTCGCAGGCCCTGACCCTGCATGAGACCCGTGTCGTGGACGTCTGGGAGGCGCTGCAGGCCGTGCAACCCGGCATCGCGCAGTCGGCGGCATCACGCCGGACGCCTGCCGCGCTTGCGCGCCTCGCGGCTGCTGCGCGTCGCTTCGCAGGCCGGCGCGCCGATCGCGATCACGCGGTCGAAGACGTGGCGGATTTCTTCAATGCGCTTGGGGAAGCCAGCGACAACCCGGTCTTCGTGCTGCTGAACGAGCCGTTGCTGCGACTGCTGAAGCCGAGCCTGGCCGTGATCATCGACCGCGTGCCACAGGCGCGCGCCCGTATCGAGACCGCGCAAAAGCACATCGTGGAT
>JANPCY010000340.1:0-2018 GCA_031431175.1 Steroidobacteraceae bacterium
CAACGTCGCGAGCGCCGCGAGCTTCGCCAGCGGCGGCGGCATGAGCGCCTATAACGCCTCAAAGGCTGCGGTGGTGGCGCTATCGGAAACGCTGTACCAGGAATTCGCGGATCAGCGCGTGCATGTCGTAGCGGCCATGCCCGGATTTTTCAAGACCCGGTTGATGGATCATGCGCGGGCGCCGGCCGATGCGGCGGGGTTTGCGCAGAAGATGATGCATGACTCCAATCTCGAGGCCGATGCGGTGGCGCTCGAGATCGTTTCGCGCGCGGCCGCCGGGGCGACGCACATCGTGCTGCCCGCACGTTATCGCTGGCTATGGCGCTTCAAACGGCTCGCGCCGCGCACATACTTGCGCTGGATGGTGTCACTGCGCAGGCGTTACGCTGCGCGTGCCGCGGTGCGCCGCAAGGAAAAGTGAGTCTCACATGTATCTGCCGATGAAGTTGCTGCACATCGTCGCGGTCATCGCTTTCCTCGGCAATATCACGACGGGGCTGTTCTGGCACATCCACGCGGCGCGCACGCGCGATCCGCGGCTGCTCGCACACACGATGGACGGCATTATCAGGAGCGACCGCCTGTTCACGGTGCCGGGTGTGGTCGTGATCGTCACGACCGGCGTCATTGCCGCAATTGCCGGCGGATTGCCTTTGCTGCGGACCGGCTGGATTCTGTGGACGCTCGTGCTGTTCACGCTCTCTGGCCTGATATTCATGGCATTCGTCGTTCCCCTGCAGCGGCAACTGCTCGCGCTGGCGCAGGCCGGCTTGGAAATGGGGAGCTTCGACTATGCGGGTTACGCGATGGTCGCACGACGCTGGGAAATCTGGGGAGCCGCGGCGCTATTGACGCCGGTCGCGGGCCTCGTGCTGATGGTTCTGAAACCCGCGCTCTGAGCGCCGGGCACACTTTCCCTTATTTGAGGGAGCGCAGCGATTCGAGCGTCGCCTGGCGCAGCGCATCGATCGCCTCATCGATGCGTCGATACGCTTGGTCATCGTCGGCGAGTCCGCCCGCATCGGCCTGCCAGACGGTCCTCAATTCACCGGCATCCCGGACCACAGCCGCGGGCATCAACGCAGCCAGGTCATTGATCGTCAGCATATCCGCCCAGCCCATGCGCGGGTCCCCGCGCTGGTCGCCCCCGGCGAAGTGGGCGTAAAAGATGATCTGCTGAAGCGATCCGATCTCGGTCAGCAGTTCGAAGCCGGCAGCCCGGATATTGCGGTTCCGCTCGGTGTGCTCATTGCGCCAGGTGTTGTAGCCGAGCGCCGACAGCGCAATGACGAGGCTGATAAGAGCCACCAAGTTGCTGCGGAGCTGTTCGCGCATGCCCGGCATGGCCTGATGTTAGCGCACCCGCGAAGGCGCTAGTATTCCAGCCGGCAACCGGAGTGAACGATGGCCAGGCTTGAGGACCAGCAGAATCGCGGGCTTCCGCCGCCGCCCGCCGCGACGCGGCGGAGCGCAAACCCGTGGAAATTCTCCGAGACCGGCCGCAGACCGGAGCCACGGCCTGAACCGATCGGCCAGCAGCTGCTCGAGGAATTGATGCAGCAGTTGCCCGTTGAGGAAGGGCCTGCGCACGAGGCACCCGCGCACGAGGCGCCCGTGCACAGGGAGGCGCCGCCAGCGGCTGCCGCGTCGCGTGCGCGCCCCGGCTTGTGGTTCATGGTGATCGCCGGTGTCGTAATCCTGGTCGCGCTCCGGATATTTTCTGAAGCGCGCGCAGATGGCGACTGGGCGAAGTTGATCGGGCCGCTGGCCCTGATTGCATTCATTGCGCATGGCTGGTGGCGGGCCCGTCAGCGGCGCGAGGTGAAGAAAACCAGGTTGAACTGAGCGGTAGCTTCCAGACCAGCGTCTGGTTGTTGGCCGGCATGCGATGGTCGGCCTGCAGCGCGAAGCCGACGCCGCGCGCGAGCTTATCCGCCGCCTCGAAATCGCGAATTCCGCTTTCCGGATCCCGCGCGCGCAGCATCTTGTCAAAGGACGCATTGCTCTCCGAGGTATAC
>JANPCY010000341.1:0-3877 GCA_031431175.1 Steroidobacteraceae bacterium
CCAACCTCGGATTCGCGCTTCGCACCTGCTCCACCACCGCCTTCGCCCAGTCGAAGTACTCGTGCTTGCGCTTCTCCGACCACTTCGCCGGCGGGCTGCGTGGCCCGAGTTGACCTGCTGCGCCGCCGCACTCGCGCGGCCGGCCTTCGAGGGTTGCAGGCGCTTGCGCGACTGCTTGCCGAGGAACTTGGTGTCCGTGACTTCGGCGACAATATCCGCGATGCGCGCGCCGATCTGCCCGCGCAGCTCGTCGTAGCTCGTCTCGGTGTCTTCGATCGTGTCGTGCAGGAGTGCCGCTGCGAGGCGGCGAAATTGTTGTAACTCACTAATGTTTGAAATTTGCGAACGGAAGCTTCCCGAACTCTCGCTCGAACCTTACCAGCAGCGCCTGCTCTGTGCCGATCGGAGCGTGGGCCGCGATCTTCCAGGCGATTCGTGCCTCCCAGATACCTTCCAGCTGCCACAGTGCCCGGCCGCCCCGATGTGCAACTGACTCTCCTGAGCCGAACCGAACCAACTCGATGATCCGTTTGCGCAGCGTGCGACGCGACGTCGGTCCGGCCTTACCGATGTACAGGACATCAGCACTTTCAACCCACTTCTCGTTCAGCAGATCTGTGGGATACGAAGGGTCCTGGCCCTTGAAACGACCAGCTCCGCTTTTCTTCAGAAATGCCGGTGTCGTGCGATTCGAGCTAACGACCGCATAAACCCCGAACTCCGCTGGGATCTGCAGCAGGTTCGATCGCACGGTACTTAGGGGCATGAATCCTTCGAACCCGCGCAGCAGGCCGCTCTTCGCAAGTTCAGGTGACCTGCGTTTGGCGTCGTTGCGGCGCCTGATTGGCACTTCGCCAATCGAGTAAGCCCCGTCCGGCTCGCGAACAAGCAGTTCCAACGGGATATTCAACTTGTCGTAGAGGGCGGAAATCATTGACCTGGTAAGCCGCCGCTTGCGAGAAAGCACTTCCGATGCTCGATTCTTACCGCCGAGCAACGGTGCAATGTCCTTTTGCCGGAGACCCTGTTGCTCCATGCGGAACAGGATCGCGTCGATTGGATCCGGTCTGGCGAAAACAAACCGGGCCTTTTCGTAGTCCTCGACCAGCTTCGCCAGCAGCTCGAGTCGCAGACCCTGAGACGTCTCTGGATCCGGATCCAGCACGGCAAGCTTCTCGACTTCGTTGCGAAAGTGTCGGTACTGATCGTCAGTCTTGATGATGCGGGGTTCCATGCAATGTGCCCTACCTCCGGCGGTTGCGAGCGTCATACTCGCGATGCGTGCCTGCCCAAAGCACTATCACAATTCCGGCTTTGTAGGCCACGTGGATCTCCATACGGTAGTGGTTCCCGCGAACTTTGAAGATCACAAGGTTGCCCGCCAGGAAGCTCGCCGTCGCGTACCGATCCTTGATGTCCTGCGGTGAGGCCCAAGACACGCCTTCCGCCTCATTGAGCCAAGCCTCGATCCATGCTCGGGCGTCGCCGTATCTGGCACAGAACGCATCGAGCACATCGCGTCCATGGACCCTCACCGGGCGCCCTAGTGAGCCGGCTGGGAGTCTAACACCAAGTTCCCATAATGGGAACTGGCTTTTACCAAGACCGGATGCTCGGCGAACTGCACATCAGCGGCCATCATTCGCCGATAGTGATTGCCACGCCGCTCGCTAAACGATCGTATTGCGGGAGATTCTGCGGATGTTGTGCATGGATCGCATCAAGCCTCTCCGCCAACTTCGGATTCGCGCGCCGCACTCGCGCGGCCGGCCTTCGAGAGTTGCAGGCGCTTGCGCGACCGCTTTCCGAGGACCTTGGTGTCCGTGACCACGGCGACGATATCCGCGATGCGCGCACCGAACTGCCCGCGCAGCCCGTCATAGCTCGTCTCGGTGTCTTCGATCGTGTCGTGCAGGAGCGCCGCGGCCCTTGTTTTTACCGGCTTCAATAGCTGCCAGCGTTGTTAAAGAAAACGCCATTTGGCTTTAATAGGGCTGGCCGTGCAGTTGCCACTCTTCGTTCCTTGGCGAGATTAGCAGTGAACCCGATCGGTCGTGTCTTCGCGGCAGGTGGCGCCATCAGCGCTCGAATCGCACGGTAGACCTCCTCGAACTGCTTTCGCGTCCTGGCATCGAGTGTCGCGACCGATTTCTCCAGCGCCTCGAGCTTGCGCGCGAGCTCAGTGTTCGATGCCAGGACTTGCCGCAGTTTCACGAAGGCCCGGACGACGTAGACCGACATCTCAACGGCGCGCGGGCTGTTGAGTACCGTAGCTGCCATGATGGCGCCGTAATCCGTAAAGGCGACTGGCTGCGTTTTCGAAAATTTAATTTTCGTGAGGTGGTCACAGATTGTGACCACCTTGGTCTTTTCCAATGTATTGATTCGAAAAGCAAAATCGGTTGGAAACCGCCCCTTGTTCCGCTTAAGTGCCTGGTTCAAGGCCTTCGTGCTCACGCCGTAAAGCACGGCCAGATCGGCGTCCAGCAGCACACGTTGTCCACGAATTACGAGAATTCGCTCGGTTATGCTCTCTGAATAGCTGTGTTGAATATGTGATGGCATCGCAGCCATCTTCCGGCTGGGCACGCGATCCCGGAAGTCGCGAATCGGCTGCCTTTGTTGCCATTTGAGGCGCTTGCAAATTGCAAGCGCCTTTCACGTAACTATTTGATTCTGCTCCCACCCCTCCCCGCCTCCCACACCGCATCAAACTTCTCCGCCAACTTCGGATTCGCGCCCCGCACCTGCTCCACCACCGCCTTCGCCCAGTCGAAGTACTCGTGCTTGCGCTTCTCCGACCATTTCGCCGGCGGGCTCGCGAGCATGTCGCGCAAGTTGCAAAGCTTGTCCGCGATCTTCACCTGCTGGGCTGCAGCACTCGCATGGCCGGCCTTGGCCGATTGCAATTTCTTGCGAGTCCGCTTGCCGAGAAACTTCGTATCCGTCACCTCGACCACGATGTCCGCGACGCGCTTGCCGAATTGCCCACGCACCTCATCGTAGGTCGTCACGGTGTCCTCGATCGTGTCATGCAGCAGTGCGGCCGCGATGATTTCTGGATCACTGACGCCGCCTTCGGCGTAGAGGACGTGCGCCACCTCGATGGGATGGTTGATATAGGGCGTCTTGTTCTTGTCCTTACGCTTCTGATATCGGTGCTTATGCGCCGCGAACTGAGCGGCCTTCAGGGCCAGGCCAATCGCATGATTCGTTGCAGCAGGCGTCTTCTTCATGATGATTCCTCTTTTGTCGGTGTCTCCACCGCCACTCCCAACTCCACCATCCGATCCCGCGCCTTCTCAAGTCCCTGCGCTGCCGCTTTCTGCAGCCACTGAATGGCGAGGGCGCGATTCTTCGCGATGCCCATACCCTTCAGCAGGCAGTGGCCGAGATTTTCCTGCGCATACTGGCAGCCAAGGTTCGCGCCTCGCTGGTACCAGTGCACCGCTTGCTTGAAGTTCACCGGGCAGCCAAAGCCGTTGTGGTAGCAAACGCCCAGGTTGTTCATTGCTTTGAGATCGCCACAAAAAGCGCCACGGACATACCAGCGATACGCCTGTCGCGGGCGACAGCGCAACGTGTTGCCCTCCCTATAGCAATCGCCAAGGTGCCGCGCAGCCGTACCGTCGCCAGCCTCGGCGCGCTTGAGCGTATCTTCAAGGATTGCGGGAAGCGGTGTCGGTTCGCCGACCCCGGGCCAGTAGTCGATGCGGTTGGTAACTTCAGTCATGTCAGTTATATGGACGCCTCCCGATGGCAAGTACTTCTCGGTGTGATGATTGACAGATAAGGCTGCAGGTTTATATCCGGCCTGTTTTGCAGGCCATTCGCCTGCGGGCCCTGATGGATTTCGCTGACCCGCGCCTTATTTCTC